>SOKG01000128.1 GCA_004376205.1 Dehalococcoidia bacterium
TACTGCAACTACATATTCGACACCTTTGGCAGATTTCCTGCCACCTTTGATACTATCGTGATGCCCGAATGGCTGCAGGTCCACCATCTGGAGGAAGAGTTTTACCATAAATACGGGCTGGACAAGCTGTTGAACGAGACCCACAGGAAACATATGGGGCTGTGGCATAAGTAGCCAACGGAATCAACCAGCTCCATGACCTGCTTTGCGAAGCAAGCTTCGCCATCTATCGAGCTTCCATTTTGCCACGCAGCCTTTGGTGGTAATGTCTTTACCTCAGTCAGGGGCCCGGAGCCTCCATGACGGGCTTTACAACCAGCGAAATCAGTAGGATAATGTGTGAACCTGAATATCGTGCGTCACGGGGCTCCCTGGGGAGGAAGCCGAGCGGTGACGACAGGCGGCAGGCAGCAATAACAATGGAGAAGGCTATGCCAAATGTGGAGGAAGTAGCTGACAAGATCTATCGGCTTGAGACGCCAATACCCGGGATGAGCACTATCTTCGCAGTATATCTTATCCAGGAGTCGGAGGGGGTTCTGATAGAGCCCGGCCCCGCAACCGCCCTTCCCCAGATTCGCGAGGGGATGAACACCTTGGGGATGAAGGAGCTGGCCTACATCATTCCCACCCACATCCACGTGGACCACGCAGGAGGTACCGGGGCCCTGGCCCAGCTTTTCCCCCAGGCGACGGTGTTGGTCCACCCCGCCGGGGTAAAGCACGTCGTTGACCCGTCTCGCCTTATCGAGAGTACCAAGATGGCTTTTGGCCCCGACTTTGAGGATCGCTTGGGCCCGATTATTCCTGTCCCGGAATCGCAGATAGAGGTCCCGGAGGATGGGGAAATAATCTCGATCAATGGTAGAGAACTGCAAATTATATATGCCCCGGGACATGCGCCTCACCACATGGTCATCTTCGACCGGAGTGTGGAGGGTATTTTCTGTGGCGAGGCCCTGGGGCTGCCGGGCCAGGGGGACAAACTGTTTCCGTTGCCTGGTGTTGCTCCACCAAGCTTTGATCAGGAGCTTTATTTGGAGACTATGGAGCTGCTGAGGCAACTGGGGCCCCGGATGCTTTTCTATTCGCATGGAGGGGTCGGGCGGGAGCCAGATACGCTGATTTCGATGGCGGCGGAAAGCACCCGCGTGTTTGGCGACATAATCCTCAAGGCTCTGAAGGAGGGCGAGCCCCCAGAGGCTATCAGCCGCAGAATCGGGGAGTATGCTACCAGTAGTTACGGGCTGAAGCTAGATGATATGGACTTGGCGATGATAGTAGGTGGGTACGCCCTCTACTTCAACAAGAAGGGGTTGGCGTGACGAGGTATCGGCAAGCGTAGGACGCCAACGATACTACTAGTCTTTGGAGGTGTGATGAAATGAAGTCGAGCAGGGTTTCCGAGCGATTCGATATCGCTGGCAAGGTGGCCATAGTGACTGGAGCAGCTAGCGGAATAGGTCGTGCTATAGCATTGGACCTGGCTGAGGCTGGAGCAAAGGTGGCCGTTGCGGATAAAGCGTTGGGTGGTGCTGAAGAAGTAGCACGTGAAATCCAATCCGTAGGCGGCAAAGCCATCGCCATAAAGACCGATGTGACTGACAGCAAAGATGTTGAACAAATGGCGCAACGGACTATCGAAAAATTCGGCAAGATCGACATCCTGATAAACAATGCCGGAATCATTGCGAGGAGTTCGGTCCTGGATATGAAGGAAGACGACTTGGACAGGACGTTTGACGTGAACCTCAAAGGCGTAGTACTCTGTTCCCAGGCTGCGGCCAGACACATGATTGAGCGGAAGAGTGGGAAGATTGTGAATATTGGATCGTCTTTATCTTCGAGGGCTTCTGTTTGCAACTTGTCGGGGGGAGGCGCCGACTACTGCGCATCAAAGGCAGCCGTACAGGCTCTTACCAGGTCACTGGCTATGGAGTTAGGCCCCTACGGGATAAACGTCAATTCCGTGGCCCCAGGGCCGACCAATACACCAATGCACGAGGGCTTGTGGGAAATGGCGGCAATATACTACCAAAACAGCGTGCCCCTTGGTAGATTGGCGGAGCCTGAGGATATAGCGGATGTAGTTGTATTCTTGGTTACAGATGCTGCCCGGTACATAACAGGCCAAACCATTCATGTGAATGGCGGGCAGATAATGGTGGACTGACAATAGGAGGTGCTAGCGATGGCCAAGTTGGAAAAACTCTTCGAGCCGGTCAAGATAGGCAAACTGGAGCTCAAGAACAGGGTGGTAATGCCGGCCTTGAACACAAAGTTCGGGACCGAATTCGGTGCAGTAAGCGAACGATCGATAGCTTTCTACGAGGAAAGAGCCAGAGGCGGGGTGAGCCTCATTGTAATCGAGAACACCTGCATTGATTGGCCAGTGGGCAAGGCTGGCACAAGTCCTATACGTGCAGACGAATGGAAATTCGTCCACGGTCTGCACGATTTGGCGGAAGCGGTTCATCTTCATGGTGTCAAGATCGCCACCCAGCTGCAGCATACTGGGAGGCAGGGCTCATCATTGACAAGCGCCGAGGGGCAACAACTTGTGGCGCCCTCAGCAATCCCCTGCCTGCCCACCGGCGGAGAAATGCCTCGGGAATTGACAATCGAGGAAATCGAGGGATTAATAGGGAAATTTGTCATGGGGGCAACGCTCACCAAAGCGGCTGGATTCGACGCCGTGGAGATTCAGGGTGCTCATGGGTACCTGATCACTCAGTTCATGTCCCCCTACAGCAACAAGCGCACGGATGAGTACGGCGGTGATTTCGAGGGGAGGATGAAATTCGCCCTAAGGATCGTAGAGGGGGTAAGGCTAGCTGTTGGCCCTGATTTTCCCATAATCATCAGGCTCAATGGAGACGAGCATATAGAGGGAGGCCTGACACTGGAGGACAACAAGCTTATCGCCCGGAGGTTGGAGGCTGCTGGAGTGGATGCCCTGAGCATATCTGCGGGTATTTATGAATCGCCACCCTGGTATAGCAGGATATTCCCCGCGATGGGCATGCCCGCGGGATGCAATGTGCCCCTGGCAGCAGAGATCAAGAAGGTTGTCAACATACCGGTTATCGTCGCCGGTAAGCTCGGCAATCCACTGCTGGCCGAAGAGGTCCTAAGAGACGGAAAGGCAGACCTGATCGCCATGGGTAGGCCTCTCCTTGCAGATTCCGAGCTACCAAGGAAGGCTGCTGAGGGGAGATTGGATGATATTCGTCCCTGTCTTTCCTGCAATGAGGGCTGTGGTGGCAGTATGTCTCATATGTGGCGCTTAAGTTGTGCAGTGAATCCAGCCTTGGGCAAAGAGAGGGAATATAAAATTGAGCCGGCGAAGAAGGCTAAGCGCGTGGTCGTCGTCGGCAGCGGCCCTGGAGGCATGGAGGCAGCAAGAGTTGCAGCGCTGAGGGGCCATGATGTAACCCTATATGAAAGAGAGAAAAGCCTGGGGGGTCAACTAATACCAGCTTCGGCCCCTCAATTCAAGCATGCGATGAAAGACCTGGTAGAGTACCTCAAGACACAGGTCAAGAAGCTCGGCGTAAAGATCGAGCTAGGAGAAGAAGCTACGCCAGCATTGATCAAGGCACTGAAACCAGACGTTGTGATTCTGGCAACGGGAGCCTCTCCGCTCATTCCAGACATCCCGGGGGTCAAGGGGGGCAACGTCGCTACCGCTAGCGAGATACTGCTCGGTGAAAGGAAGGCTGGCGACAAAGTTGTCGTGGTTGGCGGTGGCGAAGTTGGTGCGGAGCTTGCCTGGTTCCTGGCGGAGCAGGGCAAGAGGGTAACTATCGTTGAGATGACATATGGCGTGGCAAATGATATGAACATGTTCAGTCGCTTCTATCTGTTGGATAAGCTGGCTGAGCTCGGCATTGAGATACTAACCAACACTACAGCCAAAGAGATTACAGATAAGGGCGTGGTTGCCGTCGATATCAGTGGGAACAAGCAGGTCATAGAGGCAGATACTGTAGCGCTTGCCGTCGGCTTTGGATCCAATAATGAGCTTGGCGAAAAGCTGAGAGGCGAAATCCCGGAGGTATACACCATTGGGGACTGTGTGAAGCCGGGCAAGATACAGGAAGCAATCCATGGTGGATCGCGCGTCGCGCGCCAGATCTGAAGAGTAAACACAGAAATGCTATTGCAATGAGGTAGTCACATGCCTAAGACGATTGTTATTCCTGTCACCCTGGACACCAAGGGAGAGGAGACTAAATACATCAAGGATGAGATAGAGAGGAAAGGACATAACACGATAGTCATAGATGTAGGCGTTTTGGGCGAACCTCTAATCAAAGCTGATATCACTAGGGAGGAAGTTGCCCAAGCTGGTGGTAGCAGCCTCCGAGAGCTGGTCGAGGCAGCAGAGAAAGGCGCTGATAGAACAGAGGGAACGAACGTAATGATAAGCGGGGTACAAAAGATTGTTGAGGAGCTCCACTCTGCGGGGAAGCTGGACGGCATAATATCCCTGGGCGGCTCGACAGGAGCTGCCCTGGGAACTTCGGCCATGAGCGTATTGCCCATCGGCATACCCAAGCTCATGGTGAGCACGGGATTCGAGCTCCAGTTCGTCGGCCACAAGGACATAGCCATGATGCAGACTCCGGCGGACATACTGGGTCTTAACTCAGTAATGAGAAAGACGCTGGCTTGCGCAGCCGGGGCGATTGTGGGTATGGTGGAAGCGGAAGTGCGAGGGCCGATCAAGCCTTTGGTCGGAATAACTGCTCTCGGAGTTACCACCCCCGCGGTCATGAGGATCAAGCCCCTCCTCGAAGAGAGGGGATACGACCTCATAGCTTTTCACACGGACACACAGGTGTTGGATGAGCTAGTGCAAGAAGGCAGAATCAGCGGGATCATAGACCTGACGACCTTTGAGGTAATGATACCGCTGACCTATCACCTACCGGAGGAACTGGCGGAAGGCAGGCTCAGGCCTGCAGGCGAGAAGGGGCTTCCCCAGGTTATCGTCCCTGGCGGTCTGGACATGCTCATCTTGACGGGTACGAAGGAGACTGTTCCCCCGGAATACAAAGACCGAGTGCTGCATGTTCACGGCCCCGACAGGGTGCTGGCGAGAACGACCAAAGAGGAGGTGGGAAAGGCAGCTAGAATCTTAGCTGAGAGGGCAAACAGAGCAACGGGACCGGTTGCTATAGTCATCCCACTGCGGGGTTTCTCGGCGGTAGACCAAGAGGGCCAGCATTTCTACGACCCGGAGGCTGACGGAGCGTTTGCTCAAGTGGTCAAGGGTATTGTAAAAGAAGGCGTCGAAATTGTGGAGGTCGACGCACACATTAACGATGATGAGTTTGCCAAAAGGGTGGTTGATACCTATGACAGGATAACCGCAAGGTGAGGTATTTAGAATGGGGAAGAGATTTACCAGAGAGGAAATCCTAAGAAGGCTCAGGAAGACCAGTGAGGAGGGAAAGCCGATCATCGCCGCCGGCAGCAGCGCGGGTATCATAGCCAAGTGCGCCGAGCTCGGAGGGGCCGATCTGATAATGGTCTACAGTTCAGGGAAGGCAAGAATAAGAGGATTTCAGCCTACTATGGTCGAGAACTCCAACGCAGTAACCTTAGAGATGTTTGAAGAAATAGACGCTGTGGTGCAAGACACGCCGATCATCGCCGGTATCGATGCAGCCGAGCCTCCCGCCGGCAGGGATCTGGCCGAGTTGGTGAAAAGGTTTGTAGATACTGGATTCTCGGGCATAATCAACTTTCCCACATACGGCTTCTTTGAGGACGAAGCCTGGCGTAAGAGTAGGGAGGCCGAAGGGATAGGATTCTCCAGGGAGATCGAGCTGATACGGACAGCTCGAAATATGGATGTATTCACCATGGCCTACGTATTCTTTCCACAAGATGCACGGGCAATGGCTGAGGCGGGGGTTGACTGCATGGTTCCACACGCAGGGGGAACCGCTGGCGGTCTGGTGGGATTTGATGCAATTGCAGCACCTCTGGAGGATGCAGCTGCCAGCGTGCAGAAGATGATCGAGGTAACCAAGCAAGTGAATCCAGATGTCATCTGTCTGGCTCACGGTGGGCCAATTGCGGCCCCTGAGGATACCAAATACCTTTATGAGCATACGGAGGCGGCAGGTTTTGTCGGGGCCTCAAGCATAGAAAGGATACCTGTCGAAAAAGCGGTCACCCAAGTAGTAGAGGCATTTAAGAACTTTCAGCTAAAGAGGCGCTGAACCTCTTCATGGCCTCTTTCCCCAATATAATCGCTCTTTGAGAGCAAAAGGGAGGTTTGTCGATGGCTGAAACAGGTAGAGCAGCGGTCTATAAAGAATTCGGCCAGCCCATGGAGATCAAAGAGTATCCGGTGCCTGAACCGGAGCCAGGGGCCATCCTGATCAAGGTGTCAAGGACCAACATATGTGGCTCCGACCTCCACCAGTGGCGTGGGGATCTTAACCTCACAGCCCTGGGAGCACCGCTACCGGCGATTCTGGGTCATGAGATGACAGGCACCGTGGCCAAGCTGGGGGAGGGCGTTCTCACCGACTCGGCAGGCCAGCCCCTGGCTGTGGGGGACCGGGTGGTACACCGTTATTTCCGCCCCTGTGGGCACTGCCGGGCATGCCTGAGAGGAGAGGACGCCGCGTGCCCCATAGCCCCGCTCGCCGTGGTAAGCCCCTGCGAGGAGCCCCCTCACTTCCACGGCACCTATGCTGACTACCATTATCTGCCTCCCAATTACACGGTTTTCAAGGTGCCTGACAACGTCACGGACGATATGGTCGCTCCTGCCAACTGCGCCCTCTCCCAGGTTATCTATGGTCTGGAGAGAGTGGGGTTTAGCTTCGGGGAGACTATCGCCATTCAGGGAGCGGGAGGCCTGGGCATCTACGCTACCGCGGTGGCTAAGGACATGGGGGCGGAGAAGGTCATCGTCATCGATGGTATTGAGGAGCGCCTGGAGCTGGCCAAAGCCTTCGGCGCCGATGAGCTGATCGACATCAGGGAGATTAAGACCCCAACTGAACGGTGGCTAAAGGTAAGAGAGCTAACCGGGGGTTGGGGAGCGGATGTCGTCGCCGAACTCGTAGGCTTTCCCCATGTCATTCCTGAAGGCATAGACATGCTGGGCTACGGCGGGCGCTACCTGGAGATCGGCAACGTCAGTTTTGGAATGACCTACGAGGCTGAACCCTGCAAGCTCGTGATGGACAACAAGAGCATAGTGGGTGTAATGTTGTATAGTGCAGCCGCCTTGAAGAAGGCCCTCGATTTCCTCAGCCGGGCCAAGGACAAATACCCCTTCGACAAGATCCTCGCTCGTTCCTACCCCCTGGAGGAGATCAACGAGGCCTTTGAGAATCAAGATAAGGGGCTGGTTACTAGGTCTACCATCGTTCCCTAGGCCTGGAGGGACGCCGTCACAGATAAACCGCAAAGAGGGAAGAGATGGCCGAGTATAGCGATGCTTATATCTTTTTGGCCGAGAAGCACGGCTTTGGCGATTCTCAGCCATATCTCCGTGTGCTTCGGTTTCTTATGACGTCGGCGCAGGCCGGCATGGTAGCTCAATTGCCAGGGTCGCTTGAGGAGGTAGCACAGAAGACAGGCACGGAGCTGGCCACCGTGAAGGAAGACCTGGAGCTACTTCATCGAAAGGGCGTGGTTGTTCCCAGGGACTACAAGAGCCCTGACTACTATATGTTCTGCAAATACGCAGAACGGCTATGGGAGGTGACCGAGTCTCTGATGGGGCTGGAGCTGTACACCGAGGCAGAGACGAAAGAGCTTTTCCGGCTGTGGGACGATTGGAAGCGGACGGATTACGCCGACATGACGGCCCAGCGGTGGCACAACCTTAAAGCGATGGGAATCCAGGGCCTCAGGATTGTCCCAGCATATAAGGCTATATTGGACATCCCCGAGGTATTGCCCTACGAAGATCCGAGGGAGATTGTCAGGGTTCAGCCCCTGATCACGGTAGTCTCCTGCTCGTGTCGCAAGCACATGAGGGTGATAGGCAATCCCTGCAGTAAATCGGAAGCAGATGCCAATTGCCTGCAGTTCGCTAAGTCAGCGGAGTACTCTCTGAGCAGGGGTCACGGGCGGCGCATATCGGTGGATGAAGCTATGGCCATCCTGGACAGGAATGAAGAGGATGGACTGGTGCATGTATGGGTGAACCACGCCAAAATCGAAGCCGTTCAGCCTTATGCGTTATGTAGCTGCTGCAGATGCTGCTGCACGGTCTGGCATTATGCCGACCTACGCCAGGTAGCGAACGATGAAGTCTTCGCCAAGAGCCGGTATGAGGCGCTAGTCGACACTGAGCTGTGCAACGGGTGCCAGGACTGTGTCGATCGCTGCCAGTTTGACGCTATTGAGATGCAGAAGGTAGAGGGCTCCAAGCGGTTGAAGGCTGTGGTCGACCCCGAGAAGTGCTGGGGCTGCGGGGTATGTACTCTGCTCTGCGAACCTCAAGCCTTGAGGATGCACCTGGTGAGACCGCCGGAGCATATCCCCGCCTGACTGTGAGCCCAGGGTCGAGCTTTTCTCGATGTCTCAATGAGATCATGGGGAGGAACGATGCCCACACTAAAGGTTGGCGACATCAACATCTATTACGAGATTCATGGAGAAGGGGAGCCACTGGTCTTAATCATGGGCTATGGCGCCAACTCCCGCTGGTGGCACCCGCAGATTCCCGTGTTTTCCCAGGAGTACCGGGTGATCGCCTTCGACAACAGGGGAGTTGGCCGGAGCGACAAGCCGGATATCCCCTACACTATGGAGATGATGGTGCGTGACACCGCCGGCTTGCTTGAGGCTCTCGGTATCGATGCCGCCCACGTCTTTGGCGCCTCCATGGGTGGTATGATCGCCCAGGAGTTTGCCCTTCGCCACCCAGATAAGGTGATAAGCCTCATTCTGGCGTGCACCACCCCTGGAGGGCGAAACGCCGTCATGCCCGATGAGGAGGCGATGACCTTCCTCTTCGACCATGAGCGCAGGAAGGACCTCACGCTGGAAGAGCAGGCCAGGGAATTGCTTCCCTTCCTCTTCAGCCAGGAGTTCATCGACAAGAACCCGAAGCTCATGGATGAGTTCATCGCGAGGATTCTGGAGTATCCTACCCCACCCCATGGCTATCAGAGGCAGGGGGAGGCAATGATGAGGTTCAATGCCTATGAGCGCCTCCCCGAGATTAAGGCCCCCACCCTGGTCATGGCTGGGACTGCCGACAGGCTGATTCCTCCCGAAAACTCGAGCATTATTGCCTCCAGAATACCCGGTGCCGAGGTAGTCATCTTCGAGCAC
>SOKG01000115.1 GCA_004376205.1 Dehalococcoidia bacterium
AAGTCTGAGATTGTGGCGGAGCAGTGTGCCGAGCTTATGGCGTATAGCAAGGGCTTGCCTGAACTCGTTGGGGAGACGGGGATATCGCACTGAGCTTGGTGGTGAAGGAGCTTGTGGATGAAGCGAAAAGCTAGTAGAGACGAGGAAGTTGTGACGGGCGAAGGCCAGGTTGCCAGCAAGGCAGAAGCCAAGACAGGCGTTGTTATTCCACACGCGCTGACGGTAAGACAACTGGCGGATATTTTGGGAGTCAGCGCTGTTGAGGTGATCAAGTACCTGATGCGAAGCGGCATTATGGCCAGCATCAATCAGGTGGTCGACTTCGACAGCGCGGCGACTGTCGCGGCTGACCTCGGCTATGAGGCTGTGAAGGAGGCGGAAGCTTCTGCGGAGACAGTTGAGAAGTATCGCTACACAGGGGAGGATAGCGCAGCTCAAGAACCGCGTCCTCCAGTAGTGACCATCATGGGACATGTTGACCATGGCAAAACCAAACTCCTGGATGCCATCCGGCAGACCAACGTGGTCGACACCGAAGCCGGGAAAATCACTCAGCACATAGGCGCTTACCAGGCCGAAATCCACGGTCAGAAGATCACCTTCCTGGACACTCCTGGGCATGAGGCCTTTACCGCGATGCGGGCTCGAGGAGCAAGGGTTACCGATATTGCGATTCTGGTTGTGGCTGCTGACGATGGGGTGATGCCGCAGACGGTGGAAGCCATCGACCACGCCCGGGCAGCAGGGGTGCCCATCGTGGTGGCAATCAACAAGATCGATAAGGCAGATGCTAACCCGGATCGAGTCAAGCAGCAACTCGCTGATAGCAGCCTGCTCATTGAGGAGTGGGGTGGGGATGTTGTCTGTGTCCTCGTCTCTGCCAAACAGGGAGACGGTATATCTGACCTTCTGGAAAACCTGCTTATCGTGGCTGAGATTCAGGAGCTCAAGGCTGATCCCACCCGGCCAGCATTTGGGGTAGTCATTGAAGCGGGCTTGGACAGTAGCAAAGGTCCTCTAGCTACGATCTTAGTGCAGACAGGCACTCTCGGCATTGGCGATAACGTGGTGGTCGGTGGGACTTCAGGCAAGGTAAAGGCAATGTTTGACGACAAAGGCAAACGTGTGAAGGAAGCCAAGCCCTCTATGCCGGTTGAGGTGTTGGGCCTGAATAGCATCCCACAGGCAGGGGACTCCCTCGCTGTGGTCAGTAGCGAGAAGGAGGCGCGAGCCGAGGCGCAGCAGCGACAACAGGAGGGAGGAAGAGTAGGCGCGTCCATGGCTCCCAGGCTAAGCACCCTTTCCGCTCAAATTCAGGCAGGGCAGGTAAAGGAGCTAAACATTATTCTGAAGACTGATGTCCAGGGGAGCGTCGAACCTATAAGGAGTTCTTTGGAGCGACTGGGGAGCGATGAGGTCAAGGTGAGGATCGTCCATTCAGGTAGCGGTAACATTACCGAAAGCGATGTCATGCTAGCTATTGCTTCCAAGGGAATTATCATTGGGTTTAATACCCGTCCAGAGCCTGGAGCGAAACTCCTTGCTGACTCCGACGGCGTTGATATCCGTTGCTACCAAGTGATATATAACGTGGTTGAGGATATCGAGAAGGCGCTCGCTGGGATGCTGGAGCCGACCTATATGGATGTCGTAGAGGGTCATGCTGAGGTAAGGGCTGTTTTCAGCATGAGGCAGGGCAAGATAGCAGGCGCATATGTAACTGATGGGAAGGTGAGCCGTGGGGCACAGGCCAGGGTTCTTCGCAATGGTGAGTCTATCCATGAAGCGTCTATCGCGAGCCTGAAGCATTTCAAGGAAAACGTTCGGGATATGACAGCTGGGTTTGAGTGTGGAATAGGTATCGACGGCTTTAAAGAATTCGAAATTGGCGATATCATCGAGACCTACACAAGAGAGAAGGTAGACTGAACTTAGTCCAGATCGGGGTGGGATGAGTACTCGGCGCATAGCCAGGGTCAATGACCTTATACGCAAGGAGATAAGTGAGCTACTTATGCGTGAGATCAGGGACCCCAGGCTTGGCGGTTTGTTGAGTGTAACTGAAGTAGATACTTCTCCCGACCTGCGGCATGCCAAGGTTTTTGTCAGCGTTATGGGCTCGGAGGAGGAGAAGAGGCAAGTGGAAGAAGGGCTCGCCGCAGCCGCTGGGTTTCTGCGTCGTGGCTTAGGCGAGCGTCTTTCGTTGCGGCATATTCCCCAGCTAGACTTCCAACGGGATGAGTCTATCGAGCGGGGGAGTCATCTTCTTGAATTGATCGAAGAGGTGACTCCTGGTGACAGTCTTGGTGAAGTAGACTAGAGGTGGCTATTGACGGAATCCTAAACCTAGACAAGCCCAGAGGCAGAACCTCTTTCGAAGTTGTCGCTGCCGTGAGGAGGTTGAGTGGAGAGCGGAGGGTAGGGCACGGGGGGACCCTGGACCCTGAAGCTACGGGCGTGCTGCCCATTTACCTCGGGCAAGGGACAAGGTTGGTTGAGTTCTTGGCTGAGGCCAAGAAGAGTTATCGCGCTGAGATCGAGCTAGGGATATCTACGGATACGTATGATGCTGCTGGCAAGGTTACTGGAAGGGGCGATACCTCGGCACTGACCAGGGGAGAGGTCGAGGCTGCCGCAGCCTCTTTCATCGGGCTTGTAGAGCAGGTGCCGCCGATGTACAGCGCAGTCAAACACCATGGCGTACCTCTCTACCGATGGGCTCGAGCCGGGGTCGAACTACCGAGAACAGCCAGGGGTGTTGAGTTCTCTCGTATTGAGATGTTAGAATGGCAGCCTTCTTTACTCACTTTGGAGGGGGAATGCAGCACGGGGGCTTATATCCGCTCTTTAGCTCATGACCTGGGGGAAAACCTGGGGTGCGGTGCCCATCTCAGAAACTTGGTCCGCCTTGGTAGCGGACCTTTTCATATAAGCGATGCAGTCACTATGGCACAGATTGAGGATGCTTTCGGGGGAGGCTGGTGGTCTGAGCTTATCCACCCTATTGATGTGGCTGTTCTTCATTTGCCGGCCGTGACCGTGGGTGATGACGATGAGCGCGCGATAGTCAACGGGCGTCCTTTGGGGCTAGGACAGGAAAAAGGCTCCTCGGGAGCACTATGTCGGGCTTATTCCAGTGACGGGCGCTTTGTCGCAATCCTTTGCTATGATGAGGCTCGAGATTGCTGGCAACCAAGGAAGGTTTTTGCGAAAAGGAATAGCAGAGCTTGACATTTGGCATTTTACATGTGTATAGTCTTTACCAACTAGAAGGGGGGAGATACAGTGCAGGCGTATTGCTTCAAGTGCAGAAAAAAGGTTGACATTCAGAGCGCGGTCCAAGTTAGACTTAAGAATGGGAAGCCCGCGACGAAAGGCAAGTGCGGCGCATGCGGGACAGCGGTATTTAGAATCGGAAAAGGCTAGGTGTTGAGTTACGGGATTTCGATACAGCTCACGTGGGGAGCAGCTTGCTGATAAGGGCAAGTGAGTTGTGTTGGAGCGCATCTGTAATCTCATTGTTGGTAAGCGCGGCGCTTTTGGCAATAGAATGGGCTAGCCTGGGAGTGAGTAGGTCGAGTTCGCTGTGTGCGTCTGAGTTGACGAGGAGCTTTGCTCCAGCCAGCCGAGCAATTTGAGCAATGTGTTTGTTAGTTGAAGAGTGTTGTTTCCTCGCGGTGATTTCGAGGTAGATGTCGTTGGTAGCTGCAAGTTTTGCTTCTTCGAGAGTTATTAATCCTGGATGTGCCAAGATATCGACGTGTGGACATTTTACCGCAGCCAAGTTGGTGCCTGGCTCAACGGGCTCGGCAGTGGTTTCACCATGAACCACCACAAGCTTAGCCCCCATTTCCTTGGCAGCCTTTGCGGTTTCGGCAATCGTTGCTGCTGGGAGATGGGTGAGTTCAACACCAGGGATGGCGGTGATTGTCCAGTGTTTTTGGGCCAGGGCGCAATCCGCGGTGATCTCGGCGATCAGCCTTTGTAGGTATCCGATACCGACATGGTCAGTTATGGCAATAGCATAGTAACCATTGATGAGCGCCCTTCTCACTAGTTCTAGTGGTGATAGGGCGCCATCGCTTATGCAAGTGTGGGTATGGAAATCGTAAAGCATCTTTGCGGCGTCGAGAATAGCATAAGGTTCTCTTTTAGGCAAGTCCGGCTTCATACCGCCAGAGGAAAGGAGCGTTAGAACTTGGGGAAGATAAATGTGGCCATAATTGGGGTTGGAAATTGTGCCTCATCATTGGTTCAGGGAGTGTATTACTATCGGAACGCTGCTGAAGATGATTTCGTGCCCGGGTTGATGCATGTCAATCTGGGTGGCTATCATGTAGGAGATATTGACTTCGTGGCTGCCTTCGATATAGATCGCAATAAGGTGGGCAAGGATTTATCTGAGGCCATATCAGCCCCTCCAAATAATACCATTGAGTTCTGCAATGTTCCCTCCACCGGGGTGGTAGTGGAAAGGGGTATGACCCATGACGGGCTGGGGAAATACCTTTCTCAGATTATCACCAAGGCACCGGGCTCCACTGCGGAAATCGTCAAGATCCTCAAAGATAAAGAGACCGATGTCGTAGTGAGCTACCTGCCCGTAGGCAGTGAGGAGGCCACCAAGTGGTATGTGGAGCAGATCCTCGCTGCAGGATGCAGCTTCATCAATTGCATCCCAGTATTTATTGCTCGCGAGAAATACTGGCAAAATCGTTTCAGGAATGCAGGTTTGCCGGTCGTTGGCGATGACATCAAATCTCAGGTGGGCGCAACCATCACCCATCGGGTGCTCACCAGACTCTTCCGCGACCGAGGCGTCAAGCTCGAGAGGACCTACCAGCTGAACTTCGGGGGCAACACCGATTTCTACAACATGCTTGAACGGGAGCGATTAGAGTCGAAAAAGATATCCAAGACAAACGCAGTGACCTCTCAGCTTGACTATGACCTTGGCCCGGGGAATATCCATATCGGCCCTAGCGACTATGTACCCTGGCTGGGAGACCGGAAGTGGTGTCATCTTCGAATGGAGGGGCGCACATTTGGCGATGTGCCGCTGAATCTGGAGCTCAAGCTGGAGGTGTGGGATAGTCCTAACTCGGCAGGAGTGGTTATTGATGCTATAAGGTGCTGCAAACTGGCTTTGGACAGGGGCCTGAGTGGGACTCTCGAGGGCCCCTCTGCGTACTTCATGAAATCCCCTCCAGTCCAGTACACGGATGAGGAAGCTCGGAAGGCGACCGCAGAGTTCATTGCCGGAGGCCAAGCTACAGGGGCAGGGACACCTACTGGCGGCACAGTGATAGAGAAAGCGAAAAAGAAGATAAGGAAACTATGAAGATAGCCCTGGTGTCCCCTTACGATTATGCTTACACTGGCGGGGTGAACATCCATATCTCCCGTCTTCAGGAGAATTTCACCCGCATGGGACATGAGGTGAAGATTATTGCCCCCTCTTCTAAACCTCAGGAAACGCAGAAAAATGGAGATGTCATCGTCTTTGGCAGACCAGTGCCGATTCATGCCAGTGGCTCCGTTGTCCGCAGCCCTGTATCGCCGGGATTGGTCTTCTCCAGTGGTATCAGAGATATGCTTAGACGAGAGAGATTCGACGTTATCCATATCCACGAGCCCTTGATGCCCACACTAGCCACAGCCGTGTTGCATCATGCATCGCAGGAACTCACGGTGGGGACCTTCCATGCCTCTCGCAGCAGAAGTTGGGGTTATTCTTTCTGGAAACCGATATGTCTAAACCGATGGTTCAACAAGCTCGATGGCAGAATAGCGGTGTCTTCCACAGCAATGGAGTTTGTCAGCAGGTATTTCCCGAGTGATTACACGATAATTCCCAATGGCATTGACCTTCCGCACTTTTCCCGTCAGGTGACCCCACTTGAGCGATTCTGCGATGGCAAGTTGAACATCCTGTTTGTCGGTAGGATGGAGAAAAGAAAGGGTTTCAAGTACTTACTTGGGGCCTATGAGAAAGTTAAGAGGGAGTTGCCTCAATGTCGGCTCATCGTGGTCGGCCCTCAGGATCGCTCGTATGAGAAGTATCAACGGCTTGCTGTCAAGCGTAATCTAAAAGACGTTGTTTTCACTGGTTACGTGTCTTATGAGGAGCTGCCTCGTTACTACAAGAGCGCTGATATCTTCTGTTCACCTGCTACCTGCTGGGAAAGCTTCGGACTGGTGTTGCTGGAGGCAATGGCTGCTGGGAAGCCAACCGTTGCCTCGGATATTGCAGGCTATGCTGCTGTTGTCAATGACGGTGTTGATGGCTTGCTAGTGAAGCCTCGGGATGAGAAAGCGCTTGCTGGTACTATTCTTCAGTTGCTTCAGGATGGGTCGCTGAGGGAGAGAATGGGGGAGATGGGCAAGATAAAGGCTGGTGATTATAGCTGGGAGAAAGTTGCCCAGCAAGTAATGGACTATTACCAGGAGCTGCTAAAAGGTCGCTCCGGAGTGATTAGTGAGGAAATCTCCACAGCTAGCCAAGGCTCGGCATTCCTTGGCTCTGCGCGTTAATAGGTTGCCAGCGAAGTTGCTGGCCAAAACGGGGCTAAACCCTAATGTTTTAACTGTTTTGGGCTTGTTGCTGGCTTTTGGAGTGGCCTGGATACTGTCCACGGGCCACTTTTTTGTGGGCGGTTTTCTAGTACTAGTTTCGGGAGCTTTCGATCTGCTCGATGGGGCACTAGCCCGCGCCAGCGGGCGCAGCACGCGGTTTGGCGCTCTGCTCGATTCCACTTTCGACCGCTTCTCGGAGGCGGCGATGTTCTTAGGCTTGCTGGCCTACTACGCAGATCAAGGCTCTCATCAAGAGCTGGTGCTGGTTGGTGCTGGACTGGTGGGATCGATGATGACGAGCTATGTGAGGGCAAGGGCTGAGGGGCTGGGGCTGACGTGTGAGGTTGGGATATTCACCCGTCCTGAGAGGGTTATCGTGCTGGCGATTGGCCTCATCCTCAATCAGATGCTGGTGGTATTGTGGATAATAGCGGTGCTGGCCAATCTAATCGCGTGGCAGCGCCTGTTCCATGTCTGGCGGCAGACGGGGGGAAGACAAAAAGGAGGGGATAATGGGTGACTTTCTATCATTCAGGAAGATGATTACACCAGTTATTATCCAGAGCATATTCTGGATAGGCGTCGCTGCAGCCATAATTGGTGGGATTGTGGTCTTGGTAGCTGCGGATGAAGCTGGCACGAGGGTGCTTGGGCTATTGTATATGATTCTTGGTCCGCTTTACTGGAGGGTGTTCTGTGAGATAGTCATCCTGTTTTTCCGCATGAATGAAACCCTTACTGATATCAAGAATAATACTGAACGAAAGCAAAGCTGAGCGCCATTCCTCCACAGCACATTTGCGCTTCCCCTGTGTGTGCTTGTCCTGTATGAGTTTCACATGCCCTGCAAAGTGAATTTGCAAACAGCATATCCTCGCTTGTCAAAGCAGATCCCCTAGTGTGGCTCGAGGGAGACGTGCCTAAGGCGGGGTATCCACAGTGGGGTTAGGGGTAGGTTCTCAACATAGGGTTTGACCAGTGTATAACTAACGTCGAAGTATATGGGCAGGCAGGCAGCGTCACTGACAATCATTTGCTCGGCTTGTTGGTAAAGGTTCATTCGGGCAGTGACATCTCTTTCCTCTCGTGCCTCTTCGAGCAAAGCGTCTACCTCAGAGTTGCTATACTCACCGATGTTGTCCTTGGTACCACTGTGAAATAGTACGTCCAGGAAATTCTGTGGGTCTGGGTAGTCGGCACCCCAAGGGAGGATAAATAATTCGTCCTTTTCTTGCATAATAAGGTAAGCGTATTTCTCTGGCTCTAGTTGTCTTATTTCAACTTCCACTCCCAGATTACGCCGCCACATGTCAACCAAGGCTGCCTCTAGGTTCGACGCTGCGCTTCTACCCATGGAGGTCAGGGTGATGGATGGCAGGTTGGCAGCGTCCCCATATTCCGATTCTGCGAGCAACTGTTTCGCTCGTTCTGGGTCGAAAGCCAGCCCTTGAATATCCTCGTTGTAGCCGGGCATGCCTGGGGGCAGTATACCATCAGCCGTATCTACCAGATCCTTGAGGACGAGTCTGACTATCTTGTCCTTGTCTATGGCGTAACAGAATGCCCGGCGCACTCTGGCATCGTCGAAGGGCGGCTTTGCCGGGTTGAAGCCTATGTAAAAGACGCTGAGTTGAGGGGTGATAGTGAGTTCGTCATTCAAGGGGTTGGCCGGATCGAGCACCCTCTCGATGTCGCCCGGGTAAACGTCTGTGACATCGATTTCGCCGGTCTCGTACATCCTCATTGGCACTCCGCCCCAAAGGAGATAGACGACGTGTTCTATCTTGGGCGGTTCAAGGTAGTAAAGGTTATTTCTCTCCAAGATTATGAAGTCGTCCTCTTGCCATTCCTTGAGCTGGAATGCTCCTGTGCCGTTGGGGTTTTGCCACCAGTGCGTTCCCGATTCGACATTGGCCTGGTCAACAACATAAGCGACGGGATGAGCTAGCTTTGAAAGGAAGTATTCCTTGGGGGCATCTATCGTGATCTCGAGGGTATGGTCATCGATCACTTTGATGCCTCTGATCTCTTCAACCTCCCCCGAGAGTCTCTCCTTTACGCCAACGATATCGCCCAGAAAGGTATCTGCGGTCTGGGAGCCGGTCGTTGGGTCGCAGGCACGTTCCAGGGAGTACTTAAAATCGGTGGCGGTGACTTCCTTCCCGTTGTGGAACTTCACGCCCTCACGCAGGTGGAAGGTATAGGTCTTGCCATCGCTGCTCATCTCCCAGCTTTCTGCGATCTCGGGCGTTAGATTCGGTTCGGGGTCGAAGCTAACCAGCCCACTGAAGATCTCGACAATGTACGTTATTGGTATCTCTGATCGCGCTATCGCTGGATCGAGGGTCAACGGGGCTGTGCCAAAGAGGGTCAGGGCTCCTTCTGACGTGATGTCAGTGGGGCCTGGTTTCTCTGACTCGCAGCCCGTGGCCAGCGATAGCAGCACAATTAAGGCGCAAACGATTTGCAGCGACAGCCGCAGCTTCCTTTTCACTTCCTGCCTCTACGTACTCTCAGGTAAATGATCTCGCTGATACCGGGCACCAACAGTAAACCCAGTGCGCCAAGCCCGCTAAGACCGCTGTGGCTTGCTGTGGAGGATGTCGCCTGGCAGCCGAATAGTCCAGTGCTTGGGGTTGCCGTTGGCGTGGTTTGGGGGGTGGGTGAGGGCGAAGGCCGAGGCTCCAGGCCTAGGCTTAGGCGCCATAGCTCCTC
>SOKG01000214.1 GCA_004376205.1 Dehalococcoidia bacterium
ATCAGCTACCAACGGCATCCGCGGGGTCGGTAGAACCAATTCGGGTGTTATACTGGTTGTGGGAGGGGAGGGGTGTCTGAGCAAGGGGTGGCGGGTATCTGAGTACTGGACCAGGCCGATGCCAAAGGGGTCTACGGCACAAGGATGCTGGCTGACCTGGGGGCCGATGTTATCAAGGTTGAGCCGCCCGTGGGGAACCGCAGCACCTGTGCCGCCCCCCATGGCTGCTATAAATGCAGGGGGCTTGTCAACTATGACCCTGGCTACCCCCATATGGGAGGCACCGACATCCAAGTGCCGCAGGGCCCGACGGAGGACTGCTGGATAGCCATCTCCGCATTCACCGAGGAGGAGTGGCAAGGCTTCTGCAATGCAATCGGCAACCCAGCATGGACCAAGAGCCCGAAATTCGCTACCCTGACGCAGCGACTCAAGAATGTGGGCGAGCTCGACCAACTGGTGGAGGAATGGACCCGCCAGCACGATCCGTTTGAAGCGATGGAAATCCTGCAGCGAGCAGGGGTGCCGGCGGGTGTTGATGAGTGCGCTGAGGACCAAATCTACACCGACCAACAGTTGAAGCATCGGGGCTTTATTATAGAGGTCGACCACCCCGCGGCAGGCAAGCACCTCTATGGAGGGCAGCCGATAAAGCTCTCCCAGACCCCAGCGCTTCCCAGCAAGTATGCCCCGCTGCTAGGCGAGCACACCGATGAGATTATGCGAGACATCCTGGGCATGCCCACCGACGAGATCAAGCGGCTGAAGGAAGAGCGGGTCCTTAAATAGTGAAAAACCTAGGGAAGGCTTCCCTGTGGCAGGGCACCAGGACGGGGACTGGAAAGAAGGTGTTTGACAATGACAGCGGCTCTCGAGGGAACAAGGATACTCGACATGGCTTGGCTCGGCCCCGGTCCATTCTGCTCAACCCTTCTCGGCGACCTGGGCGCTGAGGTGATAAAAATCTACGAAGCTCGACCTGAACGCCGTGGCGGACCTGTCATGTTTATATTCTCCAATTTGCCCGACTTCCCCGGATGGCGGAACTGCAAGACCATGGGTCTCGATCTGAAAGCCGAGGAGGGGCGTGGCATATTCTATGATCTGGCCAGGACTGCTGACGTGGTGATGGAGGGTTTCAGGCCTGGAGTCATGAAGCGTCTGGGGGTCGACTACGATACCATTAAGAAGGTCAACCCTCGGATCGTGTATGCTTCGCTAACAGGCTATGGGCAAGAGGGGCCCTACCGAGATGTCGTGGGGCATGACATCAACTATCTGTCTATCGGTGGCCTCCTAGGCATGACCGGGCTTCCCGGCGGGCCTCCTGTCATTCCTGGTACAGTGCTAGCGGACTTCGCTGCCGGCGGAATGTCCGCTGCCGTCGGGATTCTGGCGGCATTAACGGCTCGAGGGAGGACCGGCAAGGGGCAGTATGTGGATGTCTCTTTGACAGATGCAGTGGTGGAACTAACCTCTTTGCAGATAATCCCCTATCTAATCATGGGCATAGTCCCCAAAAGGGGCGAGACAATGCTCACCGGGGAGTGGCCTTGGTACAATGTATATGAAACAAAGGACGGGAAGTACATTAGCATCGGCGCTCTCGAACCCTGGTTTTACGCCAATCTATGTCAGCTTCTCGGTCGGGAGGATTTCATCGAGCACCAGTATGCAGAAGGCGAGAAGCGTGAGGAGATTTTCCGGTATTTCAGAGAGACCTTCCTGACCAAGAACCGAGACGAGTGGGTGGAAATCCTGCGACGGAAGGATACCTGTGTTGCCCCCGTTTACTCCGTTGACGAGCTGGTCTCTGATCCGCAGCTCATCGCTCGTGGGATGATTACTGAAGTGGATCACCCAACCCTGGGCCGCATAAAACAAGTTGGCTCCATGATGAAGCTCTCAGAATCGCCGTTTCAGGTAAGGAATTGGAGCCAGCGATTTGGGCAGCACACAGAGGAGATTCTAACAGGTCTGGGATATTCCAAAGAGGACATCGACAGGCTGAGGGAGATAGAAGTAATCGGCTAGGTCTTTATCTCGGAGATGTACCGAGAGGGAATCAAACGATTGAAATAGTGGGAGCTTGTTTAATGGCGCTCCCGTGAGCCCTGTTCTTTGCGCGTTGTACGTTGCTCTCTGCTCCTTCGCACTCACGATATTGCGACTACTGGTATGACAGAGCGCCCAGATTAATATCGTACGTGACAGAGGTTACCTAGTTCCTTCCAAGCTCATAGCTATACGTAACGGCGGCCACGTTGAAGAAGTAGTCCGCCTTTGGCTCCATTTCCGTTTTGAAGGCGAGTATGACGTAGGATAGAGTCCAAATGTCCACGTCCGTGTGCAACCGTATGTCCGCTTCCGTATCACTGCCAACGGAGTCCAGAATCTGGAACGTGTCGATGTCCAAGCCGCGCTCTCCGTTAGTTGATTTCGCGCTGATTACGTTCCACCACTCGCCATTGGGGTCCGACCCATTAGGATCATGCAGAGTAGTGTCGGGACCAGGAGAGGGGAACGCTGGTACGGACCCCCCTTTGAATTGAATGTAATCCTCCACCCACACCTGATCTCCCTCACCCACGAAGTACGTCATCTTGCCTTCGACCGTGCCCTCAGGGGGGTAGAAATCAACGAGGCTGAAGTCCACATCCTGATACTGGTCGATATAGAATGGGAACCCATCGGGATTGGTAACGGGGTCATATGGATTGTGGATGGGGTCATAGAGATAGAACTGGTGGGCGGTCTCAGTCGGGCTCTCGTAGAGGATGATCAACGACCAGCCGGAGTAGCATACATGTCCCGGGTACGGTTGGCTATCGTCTTTTCGCGTGGAATCGATGCCCCGAACAGCGTATTCGCCGTTGCCAGTGGGGACGGCGTAGTCTGCGATGATAGGAGTGTACATGCCGATGCCGGTAATGTCGCCGGTCACATCCGCGAAAGAAGCGTAGAACCAGCCCCAGTCAGAGTCATCCTCGCTGGAGGGGCTTAAGGATGCGCCTCCACATATTTGTAGACCTCGATGGCAAAGCGAGGGCACATCCAGGCGCAAATCCCGCAGGCATTGCACTTCTCAGGATGGGCAAAGGCGGGTAGAAGATATCCCCTGGGGGTGAATTTGTCACCCGGCACTTCAATGCATCCCCTCGCGCAGAATTCGGCGCAGTAGTTGCATCCCTTACAGATCGCCTCGTCGATAACTATCTCACCCTTGGCCATCTTTCCCCCTAACAGTGACTTAAGGTGGTATTCAGTCTCATCCAGTGCGCCTTCTGCGCTATGCGGCCGACCTCTTATTAGCGTCCACCATCTCCATGAAGGCGTCTATCCGGTTCTTGGTCTCAGCTTCCGAATAGGTCTGGAGATCGATGATGTCGCTTTCCATGAACATCACAGGCAGCCCTGGATAATGGTCCCGGATCACATTCCTCACCAATATCTGGCCCATGGTGGAAGCCCTGCAGGAGCGCGTGATATGCATCACCACGCCATCGATGCTGTAATCCCTTATCCGTTCCAAGTGCGCCTGGGCCAGAGGAGGGATTCCCCCGGCCTCCTGGCCCTGCCGCTGCAGAGAGGTGTTTCGTTCAAAGGCCCGCAGGGCGATGACCTCTACCGGATCGGAGACATCAGGTGGTATTTCAAAGGGCTCGGGGACCATGTACGCTGTCTCGGCGGCGAAGACGGCCCCGTAGTCTAGAAAGTAGTCGAGTATATACATGCTGTGCCAGGGGGGCAGCCCCACGCCCCAGAGCAGGCGGTACTTTTCCTCGCCGATCGCCCCTATCTTGTTATCCACCCTCTCCTTGAGCTCCTGGTAGAGCCCCTTGTAGAAGTCCAGGGTCATCGGGTCGGTGAGCAACATGTGATGTGGGACAAAGAGGACGAAGTGGTCCTGGGTCGACATCGGACAGGGGATAGCCTTCCTCAGCTCGTAAGCCTCGCGCCACCACCATCTCGTCTCCTCCACCTGCCTTACAATCGCCATCAGGCGGTCGTAGTCCATCTTCTTGCCCGTTTGCTCCTCCAGGAAAGCGATAAGCCCTCTCAGTTCCTCAGCCATGTAGCGAACGGAGTGCTCCTCTATGGCATCCATATTGGCATCGCTGGGAGGCATGAGCACATCCATGTTGTAAATGGGGGTGTCCTTGTAGCGCCCCAGAGCCTGGTACCACTTCCAGCGGGGATCACAACCCATGCTGCACCCCAGGAGCATGTCCGGCTCGGGCATGCCGCCGTCAGGGGCATCCGGGGGAACGCCTCCCAGCTCACGGCGCAGCGCATCGAAGCCTATGCCTACTTGTGTATAGCCACAGAGCAGGTCAGAGTACCCTTCAGCTCGCGCTTTCTCCATATAGGGCTCGGCCTGCCTCTTGACCGCGCAAAGCCCGGCGTAATTCTCGGTGTAGACCTGCACGATATCCATGGCTGCCAGGATCTCCTCGTAGTTACACATCACCATGCAGTAGGCTACTTTTCGCTTCTCCTCCTTGGCCTGTTGGGCCTCCTGGTACATGCGCTTTACTATAGCGCGAATCTTCCCCGCAGACTCCGTGGATTTGCGGGAACTGGTCTTTTCCCTGACCTCTTGTGTCATGACCTCTACTCCCTCTTTTTTGCCTCTACCGTCTCCAGAAAGGCCTCGATTCTGGTCTTCCATTGCGCCAGCGGGGGCATGATGTAGTCATCCTCCAGGTAGAGCACCGGGAACCCCAGGCCTTCCATGTAACCCTTGATCTCAGGAGCATCAAGCTGATAGGTGTCACAGAAGCGTATGGCATAGAGCAATACCCCCTGGACACCCCAGTCACGTGCATAGTCCTCCAGATAGCTGAAGCGCTGGGCAACCTTGCCCGGACGGTAGGTGCAGGGGCAGGTGATCCCACCCAGGTAGCGTGCGGCCAGCCCAGTGAGTGCTCCCTCCGCCAGGTCCACGTCCTCCCAGAAAGAACGGCTGCCGGTGCACAGGTCGTCCATGACCACCCTCGCCCCGGAGTCCTCCACCAGCCGTATCATGGCCACATCGTCCACCTCACTGCCCACAACGAGGAGCCGGGGCCTACCATCAGAGCCTGGGCTCCTGCTGCGCACCTCGGCAATGACATCCTTCAGCAGGTCATTAAATTCCTCGACAGGGATGGTCATCCCCGCCACCAGCACCCGGGTCACCTCGACGCCGGAGATCAGTGGCGGCTCCGCTTTTCTCAGCTCATAGAGCTCCCGCAGGAGAGCGCGACTGCGGTTGTGAAGGCCAATGGCTGCCGCCAGGGCTTCCCCAGAGGCCGAGCGCCCAAAGAAGCGCTCCAGGCTCTCCTGGAAATCCTCCAGCTCCTTCTGGAAGTACTCGAAAGAGGCCTGATGGGTCATATGAGGAACGGTTATGCAGTGGCTGTAGGGCGGCTTGAGGTGGTATTTCCAAATATCATATACGCGGTGCATGGCGTCACACGTATGGGGGATGACCACTCCAGAGAAGAAATCGTACTCTCCACCCAGCGCAAGGTCAAAACAACTGCGCACGTAGGGACACATAATGGTTTCCAGGTACTGATCCACCTGCTTCAGAGGCCTTCCTGCCCCACCCTGGATGCGGTAAGGTACCAGGTCCAGAGCCGTCAACAGCTCCACCGGGGTATAACAGCAGAGATAACCTACAACCTTCTTACCCTGAGCCGCCAGCTCCTTTGCCCTCAACCCCCGATGCTCATATAGTTCCTGGGCCAAAGCCAGACCCTGCTCAGGCGTCTTAGCCACAAAATCAACCTTCCTGTCGTAGATGACCCTTAGAATATTGAACACCTAGGGGTAGGCGTTCGCTACTATTCTAAGACAGTTCCAGAGTTTTATCAAATCGTCTGTTGAGAGCGCTATCGCTGGCGATTCCCACCATTAGGGCCAGAACATCTTGCGGGCTTCCTTCCTCAACTCAGCTCGGGAATCGGGATGAGCAATGGCAATAAGCTCCTCAGCCCGCTCCTTATGGCTCTTCCCCGCAAGAGAGGCAATGCCATGCTCCGTGACCACGTAGTCGGCGAATTGACGTGGTATGGTGACCAGGGAGCCCTCGGGCATCTGGGGTACAATCGTGGAACTGCCGCCGAAGGCAAGGGAGCGCAGCATGCTGATTGCCCGCCCGCCCTTAGCCATAAAGGCACCCAGGTGGAAATCGAGCTGCCCTCCGGGACCATTGACTAATCGAGGGCCAAACTGGCTCTCACAGGTTATCTGACCTGTGAGGTCGATCTGAAGAATGCTGTTTATGGAAACCATGTTCTCATTTTGGGCGATGACCGTGGGGTTATGGACGTATTCACAGTCATACATCTCAATAAGAGGGTTGTCGCTCATCCAGATGTATTCTTCCCAACCGGCGCCATCCAAAGCGGTATAAATCGCCTTTCCCGGGTGAAGGGTCTTCCTCTTCCCATTAAATACCCCTTGCCTTATCAATTCGGGCTGGCCCCAGGCCGACATCTCGGAGTGGATTCCCAGGTCCTCGTAACCATCGAAGAGCCCGACTCTTGGCAACCACGTAGTCGGCCTGCCGGCACCGATCTCGATGGTATCGCCATCCTTGATCAGTTCCCTCACGTATCCCGCCATGACCTCGGCCTCGGGATAAGGGTCCTCCATTCCCATAACCGCGGTGAAAAAGTCGGGGCTCAGTATATCCATCAGTGGCCCCATCAGATTGTATCCCCGCGCAGTGTACTCCGGCTCATGCTTGTTAGCCTTTGTCATAGACACTATCCACTCTTGCTGCTTTTTCTCGTCCTTGACTGTGTTGAGGATAAGTTCTTTGATCTGCTCATCGGTGACCCGAGCGGTTGGCGCCTCGACAAAGTAATCAACCTCCGATACGTGAATAAGATTGCTACCCCGATAAGGGTAGACCATGTTCTCATCTACCTCGGCGATGACAACCTTGGCCCTCTTGGCATAGCTCTTCTTGTTCCATAAATGGGGCCCAAAACTGCAGAAGCCATGTTTATCTGGAGGGGAAACAGCGGTTATGAAGACGTCGATGCCTCTTCCTCCATGCATCCGCTCCTCATCGCAGAGCTTCGGCCGGAGGGACATGAGACACGGTATGAAGGAGCATACCTTGGCATCATGCGACGGGCGCCCCATCGCTCCGAGGAAGTGTATAGCACCAACGAAGAAGTTCTCCTCACAGCCCGGTTGAAGCCAGCCGGGGTCGAGCGAGGGGGCGTTGATCTCGAGATACACGTTTCTCAGCTCGTCCTTGCGCTTCCCCAGGGCGGCAGGGACTGCTGTAGAGTGGGCAAAGGGCAAAGCAACTCTATCCCCCGACTTGACAACCTTAGCCGCCTCCTCAGCCGAGACCAGTTTCCTCTTGTAATCCTCTTTCCAGTCCTTCCTGTACTGCCTGTACTCGGTGATGTGTGGAAATCTCATCGCTTGCCTCCCTTTAACTATCGTCTCTATGTTAAGAACTATTACCCCTAAAAATCGGAACAGCCGCCTTTTTCAATCTTAGAAGGGCGGACGCGTTATCTATCTACCGGACTTAGAGCTATAGGGAGTGGGCTGGAAGTGGTACCTAAATACGCAGTTCCGGGAGCCACTGTTAATAGTTTCCACCAGCTCTCCCTCCACATGTTTGCCAGTCATCTCCTCAAATGCACGCTTGCAATAGTGGGTCGAGCAGATGCACAGTTCAGGGCTTGGTTCGATGATGCCAAGCCGGACAAGAATACACATGCACCCCCCATACGTATCCTTTATATCTGCCTCCCAGTATATGGTGTCTCCCGCCCTCTGAAAGCGCCTGTTGTGGGGTACCGAGTCATTCAACCATTCACAGGCGCTCTCGATATCCATGCCCCTGGGAGGTGTGCCCACAAACTCTGCAAAACCCTCGTAGCAGGCCCTCCCCATCTCCTCAAGAACCTTATTTCGGGCTTCCTCATCCAGCTCGAACACACCTTTCATGATGCCCCGAACCACCCTGGGAAGGACCGCTGGGGCAACCGTCTCCGCGAAAACTCTAAGCACCTCCGGGTCAACCTTACCCTTGCCAACCTTGATTCCCAGTTTGTCCTCCATCTCTTCCATCTTTGCCCTCCTTAGCGATTTGGTTGTGAGCCCAAGTATAGTCTACTCCGTGGGCGACATTCAATTCTTCGCTTCATCCTTAATGTGATCCTCATAGAATCTGGCTATGAGTTTCCTGGTAAACCATTCGACTGGTCTCTCCAGCCAGAAAAGGTAGAATGGCAGTTTGAGATGGACTGTCTCTGCGATCTCTGCCCCTTCGGGGGTCTCCTTCAGTGTGACTGTCTCGATGGTGCCCTTGCCGAAGCCGTCGATTGTTTCATTCACCATCTTCAGCTCTTGGGGATACACTGTCTGCAGCTGCCTGAAGGACCTACCTATTCCCATTATCTTCATAGACCACAGGCATATACTTACATCATCTTTCTCGTACAGCGGTTTGACCTGAACATTCCTGTGCGCATGTATCCGCTCAACATGCGTGTACTCTGCGAAAACGCGGAGCAGATGGCTCGCTGGTTTGGGAATAAACGCGTTCACTGTAAATACTCTCATTGCCACGTCCTCCTACGAAAAGGGGCCGACAGAAACAACCGTCCTGGCCGGCCAAAATTTGGACCGCTTGGCGAGCATTCTACCATCAGACACCCGTCGGGTCAACGGTTGAATGGATGTGGCCGAAGCTGCGCAGTGGCTGTGCTCCCCTGCCTCTGCTCTTGAAGACGATCAACCTGCTGTCTGATCCCGTACAGTACCATTACTATGACATCAAATAAAATCTCATAAAAGAGCCTGGGCGTACGTGAATGGCACCCGGCTCTCTAGTAACTTAAGAGGATGAATCAAGATAATTACGCCGAAATTGGTTGTGAAACCTATTGACATGTGTGTGATTGTCTGCTACTCTGCTTCGCAGGAACCTATTAAAGGAAAGGAGAGTCAGAATGCAAGCGTACTGCATGAAGTGCCGGACCAAGGTGGAAATCAAGGACCCGAGATCTATCACAATGAAGAACAAGAAACCTGCTACTCAAGGCGTATGCCCCAGGTGTGGCACCAAGGTATTCAGAATAGGCAAAGCCTAACAAATGAAGCTGACGGTAATAGCTGCGCCCCCCGTGAAGATGGACTCCACCGAGGGGGGCGCAGCTATTATATTCTGCATTCCACAGTTGACTTAACTTTAATGCTATTCGTGGGCGTTTATTCCGGCCGCCGCCAGGATATCGGGGACCACCTCTTCCCTGCCG
>SOKG01000274.1 GCA_004376205.1 Dehalococcoidia bacterium
TGTAGCAATCTACTCTACCTTCCTGCAGCGTGCATTTGACCAAGTGCTCCACGATGTCTGCATTCAGAACTTGCCGATCGTTTTCGCCATCGACCGGGCTGGCATTGTTGGTGAGGACGGCAAGACCCACCAAGGTACCTTTGACCTCTCTTACCTAGGTTGCATCCCTAGTCTAGTGATAGCTGCACCTAGTGATGAAAACGAGATGAGGCACTTGCTCTACACAGCAGTGAAGGCTAACCATCCCATGGCCATTCGATACGCTCGCGACAGCGGCTTAGGGGTGCCTATGGAGGAGCATTTTCGGGAGTTGCCTGTGGGCAAGGGAGAGGTGCTCAAGCACGGAGACGACCTTGCTATCATCGCCATCGGTTCCACTGTAGCACCCTCTATGGAAGCAGCGAAGCTTCTTGGCGACAAGGGTATCAACTGCGCTGTAGTCAACGCTCGCTTCGCCAAGCCCCTGGACTCTGACCTGATTCTGGAACTGGCTAACAGGACAAAGAGATTGGTCACCGTTGAGGAGAATGCTCTCATCGGCGGGTTTGGTAGCGCGGTACTGAGCCTGCTCTCTAACAATACCAGCGTTAGCCTTTTGCGCATCGGGATCCCCGATGAGTTCGTCGAGCACGGCTCCCAGGAGCTTCTCCGTGCCAATTATGGCCTTAATGCTGAGGGGATAACACATCGTATTCTGTCCTTCTTTCCTGAGCTTGCCCACGTTTCTACCCCCGCTAAGGTGAAGGGGTAGTAGCATCAGTGCTTGCTTCCTATTAGGGCACGGTATAAGGAGCAAAGCGAACCCTGCTAATAGTTGGACCTTGGTGAAATGGTAGAGCTAGACACGATTTGGAACCGATTTCGACCTGAGTTGGAGGCCGAGCTAAAATACGTGGTGGGTAGAGCCGCTTTGCCCCTGTATAACATGATGCGCTACCATATGGGATGGATCGAGGAGTCCGGCTATACCCGGCAAAGTCCAGCGGGCAAAAGGCTGCGCCCTGTCCTTTGCCTTTTCGCATGCCACGCGCTAGGTGGGCAGTGGCGGCAAGCACTCCCGGTGGCAGCCGCTATAGAGCTTGTGCATAATTTCTCCCTTATACATGATGACATCCAGGACTCGAGCATGGAGCGCAGAGGAAGACCTACTGTTTGGAACATCTGGGGTCAGCCTCAGGCGATCAATGTTGGTGATGGCATGCATGCCCTAGCCCTATCGTCCCTGTTACGGCTAGGACAGACGGGTATCTCACACGAAAAAATAGTGCGTGCCGCCCGCACCCTGGGTGAAGCTAGTCTCAGGCTTTGCGAAGGTCAGTTCCGTGATATCAGTTATGAAGATCGCCTCGACATCAAGGTCAAGGACTATCTGGCAATGATCAGTGGCAAGACCGCTGCCCTCTTTGGCTGCTCCGTCGAAATCGGAGCCCTTATGGCCACAGACGATGAATCACTCATAGCGCCCCTGCGAAGCTTCGGGCATGCCTTGGGAATGACTTTCCAAGTGCATGATGACGTCTTGAGCATCTGGGGCGATGAGAAGTCTACAGGCAAACCCAGGGCCTCTGATATACAACAGAGAAAGAAGACGTTGCCCGTGATCTACGCCCTAGAGAAGACAAGAGGAGCAAACAGAAAGCGCCTGTGGCAAATCTATCAAAAGGAGACGATGGATCCCGCTGATGTAGAGGATGTGCTGCGGGTGCTAAACAAACTTAATGCCCGAGATTATACCCAGGACGTGAGCAAGAGATATTACCATCTGGCTCTCTCGGAACTAGATGCCTTAGACATCCCCCAGCTTGCAAAGGAAGAGCTAGGGGCAATCGCTGCCTTTTTACTTAGCCGCGAATACTAATCGCTAACCTTAGCGAAACCCAGACCCGCAAGCCCCCTGGAGCGTAGAACTTTTGGCTAAACCGTTGTATAATCAGCGAGTCGCGGACATTGTGACGGGACAAAGCCGAGAGGAGACGGGTAATGTTGAAGGTAGCGATTACCGGAAAGGGTGGGGTAGGCAAAACCACCCTGTCTAGTCTCTTGGCTCGACTTTACGCTGCTGAGGGGAATACTGTCTTAGCTATAGACGCCAACCCCGATGCCAACCTAGGTACAGCTCTGGGTATACCTGTAGAAGAACTAAGCCGCATAACCCCCATCGCACAAATGGAGGAGCTGGTACAGGAGCGAACAGGGGGCAAGCCCGGTACAATCGGAGGCTTCTTCAAGCTCAACCCCAGGGTAGATGATATCCCCGAACGCTTCTCTATCGCCAAAGACGGGGTAAGGCTACTCATCATGGGCACGGTAAAAAAGGGAGGCAGTGGCTGCATGTGCCCGGAAAGCGCCTTGCTCAGGAGCCTGCTGAACCACCTCCTGCTCAGAAGATCGGAGGTGGTGATACTGGATATGGACGCTGGGGTTGAGCACCTGGGGCGGGGCACGGCGGAATCTGTGGACGCCTTCATATCAGTGGTAGAGCCGGGAAGGAGAAGCCTCGACACAGCGCAAGCCGTAAAGAGATTGGCCCACGACATAGGAATTAAAAAGTGCTATGTCGTAGGCAATAAGATTACCAGTGACGCCGATCGCCAGTTCATAATAGAAAACCTTCCCGATTTCGAGCTTCTGGGCTTCATTAGCTATAATCCAAAGATCGCTGAGGCCGATCGCAAGGGCATAAGTCCCTTTGATATCGACCCCAACGTAGTCTCCGAGGTAAGAGTAATCAAGGAGAAGCTGGAAGCTATCTCGAGGTGAAGGACTCGATGCACAAACAAACCATCCATGATGTCGAACTCAGAGGAAAGAGGGTGCTGGTCAGGGTTGATTTCAATGTCCCACTCGACATGGAAGACAACACGATCAGCGATGATAGCCGCATTCGGGCAGTGCTACCTACCCTAAGGTACCTGATCCATGCAGGCAGCAAGGTGGTCGTTTGCTCCCATCTCGGGCGTCCCAAGGGCAAAGTCGTCGAGGAGCTGCGGTTGGCTCCAGTGGCGAAGCGCCTCTCAGAACTTCTGGAGTTGCCGGTGACAAATACTGAAGACTGCATAGGCCCAGAGGTGGAACAGGCAATTTCTCGCCTCAAGGAGGGCGATGTTCTCCTGCTGGAGAACCTGCGCTTCCATCCCGAGGAGGAGCAGAATGACTCTGGCTTTGCCAGGGCCCTCTCTGGACTGGCAGATGTCTATGTCAATGATGCCTTCGGTGCTGCCCACCGAGCTCACGCGTCTACAGTCGGTGTCGCCCTATACCTTCCTGCTGTCGCCGGTTTTCTCATGGAGAAAGAGATCGATTTCCTGAGTAAAGCTTTGACCGATCCTGCTCCTCCCTTCGCTGCCATCACCGGCGGCGCCAAGGTGAGTGACAAGCTAGCGCTTCTGGAGAATATTCTGGAGAAGGTCGATTTCCTGCTTATCGGCGGCGGCATGTGCTGCACCTTCCTTAAGGCTCAAAACCACGAAGTGGGGCAATCGAAAGTTGAGGAGGATAAACTCGACTTCGCCCTGGATCTGACGGGGAAAGCTGCTGAGGTTGGAGTGAAGCTAATGCTGCCCGGCGACGTCGTTGTCGCTGAGAGTTTTGCCAGCGGCGTCCCTTTTAAGATTGTATCCGTTTCCGATATACCGGAAAGCTCTTATGTTATGGACATTGGCCCCCAGACCATCGAGAGCTTCAGCGCCGAGCTTAGGAAATGTAAGACGGTTATCTGGAATGGCCCTATGGGTGTCTTCGAGTTCGCAGAGTTCCGCCGGGGAACCGAGGCGATAGCGAGACAATTGGCAGAGCTCGAAGCTACCACCATCCTCGGTGGCGGTTCCACCGCCGAAGCGGTGGGCGAGCTTGGCCTGGCAGATAAGATGAGCCATGTCTCCACGGGTGGAGGTGCTGCCCTTGAGTTCTTGGAAGGCAAAACCTTGCCCGGGGTAGCAGTGCTGCAGGATAAATAGAACTAGTGAGGGGATAGATGCTCAGTCTGGATCAGATGAAGGCCATATCAAGGCAGTCGCCAGCAAAGATCGTGCTGCTTGTGATCGATGGCCTGGGCGGCCTGCCCAGACCTGAAACAAGCAAGACAGAGCTTGAGACTGCTGACACACCCAACCTCGACCGCCTGGCAAGCAAGGGAATCTGCGGCATGATCGACCCTGTATCTCGAGGCATTACCCCAGGCAGTGCACCAGGTCACCTTGCTCTCTTCGGCTATGATCCACTCAAGTTCACTGTAGGCCGTGGGATTTTGGAGGTGCTGGGCATTGACTTCGACGTCAAGAAGAGAGATGTTGCTGCTCGGGGTAACTTCTGCACCATTGACCAGAGGGGACTTGTTGTCGACCGCCGGGCAGGGCGTATCCCAACTGAAAAAAACGCCGGCTTATGCAAGAGCTTAAGCGCCATTGTGCTCGATGGTGCTGAGCTTTACGTCGTCCCGGTGAAAGAGCACCGCTTCGCAGCGGTATTTCGTGGCGATGAACTCTCGGGGGATGTCACCGATTCCGATCCCCAGCAGGTGGGGGTAGCTCCACAGACCATGGTTCCACTTTCGCCAACTGCGCAGAAGGCGGCCAGGCTAGCCAACGAGTTCGCAGCTAAGGCAAAGGCAACGCTGGCTGATCATCATCCTGCCAATATGGTGCTTCTACGCGGCTTCTCCCAGTACCCCAACTTACCCACCGTGGCCGAGATTTATAAGCTAAACGCCGCTGCTATCGCTGCTTACCCCATGTACCGCGGGTTGGCCAAGCTAGTGGGTATGAAAATACTCGATACCGGTGCTAGTATCGAAGACGAGTTCGATACCCTGGTTCAGCATTATGCCGACCATGACTTCTTTTTTGTCCACGTAAAAATGTCAGATTCTGCTGGTGAAGATGGCGACTTCGACGCCAAAGTCCGTGTCCTGGAGGAGGTCGACGAGTTATTGCCCAAGATAATCAAACTCGATCCTGATGTCCTAGTAGTCTCCGGAGACCACTCCACGCCAGCACTACTGAAAGCGCACAGTTGGCATCCAGTGCCTCTTATTCTCTATTCCAAGTGGGGCCGACTCGACCGCGTACGAGAGTTCTCAGAACCAGCCTGTTCATCTGGCGCTCTGGGAAGGTTCCCCGCTGTAGAGGTCATGCCTTTGGCAATGGCCAATGCCCTTAAATTGGCTAAATTCGGTGCTTAGGAGGACATCTCGTGCGGACGCCGATAATAGCTGGTAACTGGAAAATGAACACCTCTGTGGCCGAGGCAGTAGAGTTGGTTACAGGGATGAAAAAAAGGCTGAACAGCATATCAGGGGTGGAAAAAGTGCTCTGCCCTCCCTTCATCTCGCTGACGACAGTAAAAGAGCTCATCAAGGGGACGTCTATCAAACTCGGCGCACAGAATATGTATTTTGAACTCACCGGTGCCTACACGGGTGAGATATCGCCGGCGATGCTTGCCGGACTCTGCGAATTTGTCATCCTGGGTCACTCGGAAAGAAGGGCTCACTTCGGGGATAGCGATCAGATAGTCAACAAGAAAGTCCAGGCCGCGCTTGGAATGCAGCTCACGCCAATCATTTGTGTTGGCGAAAGCCTGGAACAAAACGAGGCGGGTGAAACTATAGATGTGGTCACCAAGCAAGTCAGAGCAGCCTTTGCAGGCATTGAGTCGCCCCAGGGAGCAGTCATCGCCTATGAGCCAATTTGGGCCATCGGCACTGGTAGGGCTGCCAGGGGGGATCAGGCCAACGCCACCAGTGGTGTCATCCGTAGCATCGTTGCCCAGCTCTACGGCGATTCTGTAGCTCGAGAGATGCGCATCCAATATGGCGGCAGCGTCAGTAGCACTAACATCGCTGAGTTCATTAGCCAGCCCGAGATCGATGGTGCACTGGTAGGAGGAGCCAGCCTCAAAGCAGCACAGTTCGTGGGCATCGTGGAGCAGACGGCGAAGATCAAGAAAGCGAGATGAACTCTCTTGTAGCGATAGTAGGCCCAACTGCGATAGGTAAGAGCAGTCTGGCACTCGATCTTTGCCAGACCTTCCGAGGTGAGATCATCAACGCCGACAGCCGGCAGGTCTACCGTTACATGGACATCGGCACTGCCAAGCCCACGATGGAGGAGCGGGCCTTGGTCCCTCACCACCTTATCGATGTGGTTTGCCCGGACCAGAATTTCAGCCTCGCCCTCTATCAAGGCAAGGCACGAGAAGCCATACACATTATTCGGAGTGTGGGAAAGCTACCGCTCCTAGTGGGTGGGAGCGGACTATACGTGTGGTCGCTTCTGGAAGGGTGGCGCATCCCGCCAGTAGCACCCGATCCCATCCTGAGGCAAGAACTCGAGGCCATAGCCCAATCCAAAGGAACTAGGAGGCTTTACGAGGAGCTTAAACAACTCGACCCGGCTGCGGCACAGCGGATCGACCCCAGGAACACCCGCAGGGTGATCCGCGCGCTCGAGGTTTGCCGTCAAGGTTTACCCTTCTCACAACTCCAGGGAAAGGAGCCTTTCGTCAATTCCCTTGTCATCGGCTTAACAACAGACAGAACTGACCTTTACCAACGGATCGATGCCCGTGTGAACAGCATGATGGGGAAAGGCCTGCTGACAGAGGTCGAAGGACTTCTTGCAAGAGGCTACACTTTCGACCTTCCCTCGATGTCTGGGCTGGGCTACAAACAGATGGACATGGTCCTCCAAGGAAAAACAGATTTGCCCACAGCAATCCAGCAAATCAAGTTCGATACCCATCGCTTCGCACGCCATCAATACAGCTGGTTTCGCCCCCAAGACAAACGCATTCACTGGTTTGATGCAAGGGAAGAAGAAAAGCAAGCTATCAATAGACTGGTGCAGAGCTTCGTGGCAAATCAAGACGAAGGAGTCTTAGAGAACTGAGAAGGGATGTGATATCATGAAGCAGTTCCTATACGGAGTTCTATTCGGGTCCTTGCTTCTTCCCATTATCTACATAGGGCGCATCTGGCGGAAGCGTCGTCGTGAGAAAATCGATTTCGACGAACCTGAGTGGCCCTGAGAACTCGGTTTAATTTGAATAGTTGGAGGTGCCTCGTGAGCAAATTGTCAGACAAAGTCAAGGAGACCATCGCCGAGATTCGCCCCGGTATAATAGCCACCGCGAGCAAGGATGGCAAACCCAATGTCTCGGCTAAGGGGTCGTTTCGGGTGCTCGATGATGATCACGTGGTTTTCGCCGACATCAGCTCGCCACGTACCATCGCCAATCTGAAAGAGAATCCTCAGGTTTCTGTCCTGGTAATACATCCTAAGAGCATGAAGGGCTGCCGAATCTGGGGCAAAGGTGAGATCATCGACTCCGGAGAGCTCTTCAATCAAATGAGCAAAGAGTTCGCTGAGCTCAACCTCAAAGTCAACCACGTGGTCAAGATCACAGTGGAAGAAACACAAGATAGTTTCTAGGTGGAGTTCCCCAAGTGAATTTCGTCAAACTGCAGGCCACGGGAAACGATTTCATCCTGATTGACGTTCGTGAGCCTCAGTCGAGCGATGCCCGAGGCCTAGAGCGTGACTGGTCAGCAGTGGCCAGGGATATGTGCCGCCGCCACTTTGGCGTGGGCGCCGATGGGCTTCTTCTGGTCCTCCCTTCTGAGACTGCTGACCTGCGACTGCGGATGTTCAACCCCGATGGCTCAGAGGCAGAGGCCTGCGGCAATGGTCTGAGGTGCTTTGCCAAATATGCGGTGGACAGCGGATTGGTGGGCAGTGCCGAGTTCATGGTGCAAACCCAGGCAGGGACAAGATCAGTGCGAACCCAGGCTGAAAAAGGCGTGCAGGTGGCAATGGGTATCCCAGCCTTTGACCCCGCTGCCATCCCGGTGGTTGTGGAGCGCCGGGACAAACCCGATCTAACACCTGTCCTCGACTATCCTATAACAGTAGGCGACAGCGAGCTAAGGATTAGCTGCGTCTCCATGGGCAATCCCCACGCTGTCTGTTTCCTGAGCGAGCCTATCACTGATTTCCCCTTGGCTGAAGTCGGCCCCGGAGTAGAGCATCACCACATGTTCCCCAACAGGGTGAACTTTGAAGTGGCGAACGTCATCAGCCAAAATGAGATTAGGGCGCGGGTATGGGAACGCGGAGCCGGAGAAACCCTCTCCTGTGGCAGCGGTGCCTGTGCCGTAGCGGTGGTGTCCAGACTAAAGGAGCTCAGCAACAACCCCGTTGAGATAACATTGCCAGGTGGCACACTGACCGTAGACTGGAACGGAGTTGGCGAGGTGTTTCTCAGCGGCCCTGCCGAGGTGGTGTTCTACGGGGTTTGGAAAGATTAGCTGATTCGAAAGGAAGCCGAGAATGAGTCTTGTAATAGCTGTCTATGTACCAGAAGGGATCGTTATGGCTTCGGATAGCCGGCAGTCGGTGACAGTTGAAGGAAAAGCGCCCGAAGGCAGGAGTTTCAAGGTCGAGACGGTTAACTCCGACGCCATCACCAAAACATTTCTCCTGGAAAAACATCAAATTGGCATCTCCAATTTTGGCCAGGACTTACTTAGCGGCGTTCCTATAGCAAGCCTCGTTAAGAGATTCATTGAGGAAGCATTGGCCCCTGGCGATAATGTAGAGATTGTCCCCAGGAAATTGGTTGACTACTTCCGAAAATCATTCCCCAATGCTGATGTTGGTTTCCACGTTGCCGGCTACAAAAAGGAGGGCAAGAGCAGTGTCCCCTACATTTACTCCTGCCACGTGTCTCGAAATGATGTGGGGAGGAAAAACACAAAGCCAGATGGCTCTCTTAGCTACGGTGCTGCCTGGTCGGGGCAGACCGATATCCTAACCTCTATCCTCATTCCAGTAGTAGCTAAAGATGAGAAAGGCAATGACAAAGTCATTCGGTCTCCGGCGCCAATTATCTGGGATGCTATGGCGCTTCAGGATGCGATCGACTTCTCAATCTATGCAATCCGAACTACCATTGATACCATGCGTTTTCAGGCACGGCCAAAAAACGTTGGCGGGCCAATCGATGTTCTGGTTCTAACACCCGAGGAAGCCAAATGGATTCAAAGGAAAGAGCTACACGGGAGTATGTTAGAGCAACATGGAATAGCCTGAACAGACTGTAACGTCGACCAAAAGAGAGGATAAGCTCCATGCAACTGGCCAAACGCATCGAGAACCTGCCGCCGTACCTTTTCGTCGGCATTAGCAGAAAGAGCGCTGAGAAGAAAGCTCGGGGGGAAGATGTAATTAGCTTCGCTGGAGGGTTGAGTCCCCAGCACGGATTTTAG
>SOKG01000065.1 GCA_004376205.1 Dehalococcoidia bacterium
CGTAACGGTGATAGTCTGCGCTTCCGGTGTCGGTGACAGGAGCGGGATTGCGATCTGGGATCAGACGCTGGGGACTTCAGATATTCAGATCATCAATCCTACAGTGACCAATCGCGGCGGCCGCGGCATCATGTTCGGCACTTGGGGAAAGACAGTTACTAATTGCTCTGTGACAGGCGGAACTATATCAGGGTCTGGCAACAATGGGGTCATGCTCTACGCCGGCGGTGCTGGAGGTCAAGTATCAGACGTCACGTTAGACGATGTAACGATAGAAAATAGTAACTCACACAACTTTCTTGCCTTCGAGGATGATAGTGGAGGAGATGCTACCTGCAGCGATGTAACTATCGAAGGATGTACAATTACGGGCGCAGCAGGCAAAGGTGTTTATTTCTATGGCATGGACGTAACTGGGTCGAGGGTAAAGTGCAGCAACATTGAAAATAACGGTGACGGTCTGTTTAACAGCGCTGGCACTGGAACACTTGCTGCCACTCTCAACTGGTGGGGCGATGCCAGCGGGCCAAACAATGCAGCCACCAATCCCAGCGGCACTGGGAATGAAGTCAGCGATAATGTGGACTATGACCCCTGGCTGGGTGCCGAGGTTGTCGGTTGCGAGTGCGATTTTGTCGAAGATGGTACGCTTGATGCCAAGGAGGAGGCTGACACAGAGCTGGTTGTGGATGGCAGGGCCAACGTCACAGCGGCCGAGTATGCCAACAACCCTGAGGCTGACCTTTGGTGTGAGTGCGACAAGTATATCGATGTTTCCATCGATGACGATGCAAATGTCACCGAGATCGAGATCAGGCTTTACTATACCGACGCTGAGATTGAAGGGCTTGTTGAGTCATCCCTGAGGCTTTACTGGTGGGATGGCTCCTCCTGGGTGGAGTGCTCAAATACCGGTGTTAACATGGCTGCCGTAGATTCCTACAGTGGCTATATCTGGGCGATTATCGACGCGACCAGCACCCCCGATCTGTCTGACTTGCAGGGAACACCATTTGGCGGGTGCGGCAATCCTCCGCCGGTACCTAGAGTGCCAGCCTCGCCCAGCATGCTTGTTACAGCGGTGGCTTTTGCTGCCGGCGTTGTGGCATTATTTGCCTTGCGTAGAAGAGTAGCCAGCCAGAAACGTTAGAAAGCCCGCTTTCGTCTGGGTGCTTTTTCAGTCGCACTGTTAGCGGTAGTGCTCGGGATGAGCACTACCGCTTATTCTATCGGTGCTGGTAGGGAGACACAATTGGCGGGCAACTTCTTGCGACGCTCCGGAGCAACCTCTACCAGCCTTCTCCTTGGAGCTATGTTCCCCACCCGCACCTCTGAGATTGGTTCGTCGCCGGGCTCCTCGCAATGACGCACAAAACCCGTTGGTGAATCCAAACAAAGGAAGAACAACCTCAGAGGTAGGGCTTTCCAATCTACATCCACGCGGACCAAGGATGCCAGCCAGCCAGCCAGGACTTGACAAGAATGCCATGGGTATTTAATATATGTCCAAACTGAATATAGGAAAGGCTGAGAACAGGACTAGTACAGCTCAAGCGGAGTTCAGAGAGTCGGGTAAGGTGTGAGCCGATACTTGCGCAGAGCTTGAATGGACCTGGGAGCCGCAAACCGAAAAGCCGATTGCTGAGTAGGCCTTGTCGCAGGGGCAGCGTTATCACAGCCCGGGGTATCGCTCCTAAGTTGAGCTGTACCTGAAAGAGATGGTCTAACAAGACCGAAATAGGGTGGCACCGCGAAGGTCAAGCCTCTCGCCCCTTGGGTGAGAGGCTTTTTGTTATCGGGTACAAGAGATGTATTATCCAAGCCTAGAGGAAGTTCGCCGGCTAGAGAAAAAGGGCAATCTAGTGCCGGTTTACCGCGAGATTATGGCCGACCTAGAAACGCCTGTATCCGCTTATCTCAAGGTAGCTCGTGGCGACTACTCCTTTCTTTTGGAGAGCGTTGAGGGTGGAGAGCAGTTGGCTCGCTATAGTTTCATTGGCACCGAGCCTTCCCTTGTCTTGACGACAGGGCGTGAAAACCGGGTTGATCCGCTGCTTTTGGCAGAAAGGGAGTTCAACCGATTCCATCCAGTGCCGATTCCTGGCTTGCCCCGATTTCACGGTGGCATGGTTGGCTATCTGAGCTATGAAGTTGCTCGGTACTTTGAGAGCTTACCTTCTCCCGAGCATGCTGCCCTGGCTATTCCTGAATCTATGCTCATGCTGGCTGATACCCTCCTTGTTTTCGACCACGTCACTCACAAAATCAAGGTTGTCGCCCACGCTCACCTTGACGGTGATGTTGAGCAGGCGTATCTACAGGCAACTCGAAGGATTGATAGCTTGGTAAGGAGGTTGGAGAGCCCAATTTTGCCTGAGGCTCCAGGGGATATTATGCCTGGCAAATCTGAAGTGTCTTCCAACTTTTCCCCGGCGGCGTTTGAGGCTGGAGTAGCTCAGGCCAAGGAGTACATCTATGCTGGCGACATCATCCAGGTTGTTTTGTCACAGCGGCTCGCAAGGCGCACTACTGCCAGTCCTTTTGCCATCTATCGGGCGTTGCGCTCCATCAACCCCTCCCCTTA
>SOKG01000040.1 GCA_004376205.1 Dehalococcoidia bacterium
ACGGTCGTAGACCGAGTATGGGTCAGCCTTCCGAATATCCCACTTCACCCCGCTCGCCCGAAGCATGGGGCCGCTGACGGAGTTGTTTATGGCCACATCGGCGGGCAGTATACCTACCTCTTTGGTGCGAGCGAGCACTATCTCGTTCTCCTTCAGTAGCTGGTCGTACTCGTGGATAAAGCCAGGCATCTCTCCAACGAACTTCTTCACTGCGGGGAGGAACTCGGGAGGGATATCGTGGCTTACGCCGCCGATGCGCATGTAGTTATAGAGCAGTCTTTGCCCGCAGACCATATCGAAGAGGTCCAGGAGTTTCTCACGCTCCCGGAACATGTAGAGAAGCGGCGTCATCATTGCACCGAGGTCTTGAAAGAGGAAGCCTACTCCCCAAAGGTGCCTGGAGATGCGCATCAGCTCCGCTATAATCACCCTGAGGTACTCTGCCCTCTCAGGAACCTCTATCCCCGCCAGTTTCTCTACAGCGAGCACATAGGCGAAGTTATTGGCCATCGAAGCTACATAGTCCAGGCGGTCGGTGTAGGGTATGTTCTGCGTGTAGGTGCGCCCCTCAGCCAGCTTCTCGATGCCGCGATGGAGATATCCAAAGACTGGCTCCAAATCGACGATCACTTCCCCATCCAGGGTGACTCTCATGCGGAAGACGCCATGAGTCGACGGGTGCTGGGGGCCAAAATTCAGAACAAAGGGCTCGGTTCTAAGCTCCATACCTAGACTCGCCTCCTGTAGCAAAAGCCCACAATATCCTGGGGGCATTGCGCATGAAGGATGACGCCGGCCAGTGCAGCTCCTTCTTTTGACATATTGATGACGAGCTCAGTTCATCCGCAGCCTGCTTCAAGGACATTATTTCCTCGCTCTCAGGGCCGTGCTCCTTAACGATGCGATCGATCGTTTTCATCAGATCTATTGCACCTCTGGCGCGAGCCTCAACGCCAGCAGCCACTTTGGGCGTAATCAGGCCATTCTCCAGCTTCAACTGATTGAAGGCCAGCCCGGCCTCATAGGTGCTCATCACTATCTCATCTTTGGTCATCCACTCTGTCTCATAGTTCAGCATGTATTTCCAGCTTGGACTCTGAAGGACTTTACGGTGCTCCTCCAGCGTACGATAAGACAAACGGTAGCCATACTTCTCGGGATTCTCGAAAGCCTTACTTGCTGGGTCAACGAAGGGAGCCAGGGGCGATATAAAGGGAAGAACTCTCCTTTGCCGGCCAAATTCCCCTAGCAGTGCTCTTAAGTAGGCCGCATTCTCCATCACCGAACGATATGTCTGCTTGGGGAGACCGACCATGAAGAACAGGTCAAACCTCTTACAGCCGTTCTCGAGGGCGCTTTGAATCGTATTCTCTATCTCGCGATTGCTATATCCCTTACCAAAGGCGCGCCGTACCTCCTCATCAGTTGAGTCCGGCGACCATTGAATGTTGTAGTTAGGGATAGCCCTATTTACTCTCTTGAAGAAGTCACTTCCGGCAGGGGCGAAAAGCTCCAGGACTATGGGCGCTCTCACCTTCGCGGTGTCCATGGCCCACAACAGCTCCTCGGCATAGGTTTCGCCTGGCTGGCGAATATCTCCAACAACAAACACCGGCCCGTTGAGGTAGCGCTGTATGCTGACGATATCGTTAGCCAGGAGTTGCGGGCTTCTGTAGGCCGTTTTCGCACGGCCAAAGCTGTTCTCGTAGGCATAGCTTGAGCCACCGCAGGTAACACAGTTATAGTTGCAGCCACGGCAGGTGATGGCACAGGTTATGGGGTAGCGCATCCAATTCGAGAAAGGCGTGATACCGGCCAAATCGCGGTATTTGAGCACCGATTTCACTGGATAGGCGTAGTCTAAGGGTATCTCGTCGAGACTCAGGGGGACCCAGGTCAAGGGATTATGATGAGCCACGCCATCTCTATCCTTCCAGCTCAAATTCGGGATGTCATCAACAGGCTCCCCGGACTTTATCCGCTCTATTAGCTGAAGCATTGGTATCTCGGTGGAATCGCCGCGCACGACAAAATCAACCTGTGGATATGTGATCAGTTCTCGGTGAAAATAGCTGGCGCTCAACCCACCCATTATGACGGGAGTAGACGGATGAAGACTTTTGACTATCCTGGCCAGCTCCAGACTGCCATGGGCATGTGGCAGCCAGTGCAGGTCGATGCCGAAAGCACTTGTGGACAGCCGCTTGACAAATCGCTCGACATCGAACTTCGGGTCTTTCAGCATGCGGTTAGCGATGTTTATGATCCTGGTATGTACCCCATTGTTTTCTAGGTAGGCGCCGATGCTGACGAGGCCGATGGGATACATTTCAAAAACGGGCGTCGATGGGATCACGTCGCTTATGGGGCCATACATTATCGCGTGTTCCCTGAAATCGTAGTTGCTCGGAGCATGCAGTAGTATCAAATCGGGTTTTGTCATTGCCAACTATAAGCCCTCTACAGGTAATCCCTCCTAAGGGGGTGCCCCTGAAATCCCTCCCAGAGGAATATACGTTTCATGTTGGGATGACCCTCAAAGCGAATCCCCAGGAGATCATAGACCTCTCTCTCCTGGAAATCAGCTCCCTTCCAGACAGGGGTTACGGAGGGTACTGTGGGCTGTTCTCGGTCGTAGCATCTGGTCTTGAGGACAAGGCTGTGGTTGTGCTTCATCGAGACCAAATGATAAACCACCTCGAGGTAATTGAGGTAGTCGACGCCGGTGAGATTAACTAGGTAATCGAAATCGAGTCCCGCGGTTTGGTTAAGGAAACGGCAAACTTCAAAGATGGATTCGCTTTTGACTAAGACTGCGGTGTTGTATTCAACTACTGCTCCTGGAAGCTGCTCCCCTATCTTCTCAGCAACTTCGCTTCCAATCAATGGCTTCATCATCTGCTGTTTGCTGTCTCCAAAACCTAGAGCTTATCGAGCTCGGTCTCAGGAAATGCCATGCGGTATCCGGTTTTGTCAGCCTTTATTATGATCCACCCTTTGGGGTCTTCTTTAACCTCTACCACTTCTCCCTCCCATCCGCTGAGGGTGTAGTCCGGTCTCTCCTTGACCCTGACCCGATCGCCTGTCTTTAATTCGGCCATTGCTAGCTCCTCGCGATGCTGTCCTGCGATATTTTCTCATGCAACATTATGAGGCCGTAGTACAGAGACTCGGGGCGTGGTGGGCACCCCGGCACATATACATCCACGGGAACGATGCGGTTGACTCCGGGCACGACGCTGTATGAATCGGCAAAAGGCCCGCCGCTGATGGCGCATGAGCCCATGGCCACCACCCATTTCGGCTCTGCCATCTGGTCGTAAATCATCTTGAGTGCGGGCGCCATCTTCCAGGTCAATGTTCCCGATACAATCATGAGGTCAGCTTGCCGGGGCGAGGCCCGGAAGAGTTCCATGCCGAAGCGAGAGATATCAAACCGCAAGGCTGCAGCGGCAATCATCTCCATGGCGCAGCAAGCCAGACCAAAGTTCACTGGCCAGCATGACCACCGCCGTCCCCAGTTCAAGAGGGTGTCGAGCTTGGCGGTCAGAATACTGCGTTCGAGTTCTTCCTCAAGCCAACGGTCGGGATCAGGTATCGGCTGCTGAGACCTGGCTCTTAGTGCCTCGATGGCTTTGCCCTCATCTCGGTCAAGCTCCGCTGGAGAGTAGACCGGTAACATATTCTGTCCGCTCTCTATTTCCATTCCAAGACCCTCTTTCTCCAGGCGTAAACGAGACCCACCACCAAGATAAGGATGAAGATGAGCATCTCAACGAAGCCGAAAAGCTTGAGCTGCTTGAAGTGTACTGCCCAAGGGAAGAGGAAAACGATCTCGATATCGAAGATGACGAAAAGCAGGGCATAAAAATAATAGCGGAAGTTGAACTGTATCCATGAACTACCTATGGTTTGCATTCCGCACTCATAGGTAGAACTCTTCACGCCCTCGGGGTCGGGTCGCTTGGGTCGAACACTGAGGAACTTGGCTAATAGAAGAATTAAGGCGGGTACTGTAATGGCAGCGATGAGGAGTATAGCTATATAGCCGTAATCAGCCAGCAAGCGCTTATTATCCCTTCTCCGCCGGTCGCTGATTATAATATCATAGGGTGTCGGGGCAATGCAATAGGCTCTCGTGTACGTTTCTGAAATTGTGAACAATCTCACAACCCCTGGTCGCTTTTTGCAGGTATCAGGTTATAATATGTATGGACGGCTAACATATGCTCGTCGATCTCCATACCCACACCTGGCCCTACTCCGATGACAGCGACCTGAAGCCTGAGGAGTTGATTCAGCAGGCGAAGCGCTCAGGGCTTGATGCCATCTGTTTTACCGAGCACGACTGGTACTGGAAAGATGAAGATGTGGCTCGACTGAGCGATGAGCACGATTTCCCAATCTTTCATGGGATGGAGATAAGCTCTGATGAAGGACACCTCTTGGTTTTTGGGTTGGCTGAATACAAATTCGGCATGCATCACGCAGAATTCGTCAGGAGATTGGTAGACGAGGCGGGCGGTGCTATCATCCTGGCGCATCCCTACAGAGGACGAGTGCGCTATAACCCCAAGCCTGATCAGCTGGTAGACAGTGTCTGCGAAGACCGCATCTTCGATCTGGTCGATGCAGTTGAAGTGCTCAATGGCAGGTCCAACTATAAAGAAAATAACTTCGCTCGTAAGCTATGCCGCAGGCTGCACCTAAGAGGAGTCGGTGGCAGCGACGCCCACTCCTTTTCCGACATACCGTCGTACGCAACGCTGTTTGAAAAAAGGGTCAGCAACACTAAGGAGCTGGTCACTGAGCTCAAGGAGGGACGATTTCGAGCTATAGATTTTCACTGAACTGGACTCGGTAACCGGTGAGGAAGCTTCCGCAGGTGGGGAATAGGTAACCTTCCCGAACAGAGATAGAAATGGTGGGTTTCGCTGCGCTGCACCCACCCTACTATTACTTATTAAGAAGGCTCTGCGCACAGTTCGCCGATGAGAAGATCGAGGGCAAGTTCCCCCTTGTCTCCCTTGAACCTACCTGTCTTTATTGAGATGTCGGTGTCCAGCAAATTCCGGTAGATGTTCTCCAGCCGTTTCATGGAATGTGCTTTGGCCTGCGCTACGGTCTTTTGAAGAGCATATTCAGAGGCAAGCCCTAGGCTATGTCCGATCTCAGCAGTCCTGCGCCGCTGGCTGAGAAGGTGTTTAGCCTGTATCACCAGGCGGAACTGACGGGTGATCATAAACAAGAGGTACGGTGGCGCTGCGCCTCCATCCTCTAACCGGTGAAGGAGCTTGGTTGCCGCGGCTGACCTTTGTTCAAGAATGGCATCGATCATAGCGAAGACAGTGAATTCCCGTGCTTCGGCCACCAGCAACTCTACATCGTTCTCCTCTATCGTTCTCCCCAGGGTATAGAGACAAAGCTTGTCGATTTCACTGGAGAGGAGCCAGAGATTACTACCGATAAGATTGGCGAGTAGGCGCGCTGCGGCTGGTGATATACTGCCTCCGGATTTGTCTGCCCTGGTCTGCATCCAGTTGTACAGCTGGTCACCCTTCCCGATACCCTTTGGAGGTATAAATGGGGGTTTGAATTCCTTGACCGTTGCCTGTGGGGCGAGTTCTTTGAGAAGGGGATTGCTTTTCTTGAGCTTGCCATCGATGAGCACCAGGACGGTACTCTCTGGCATCCCATCAACGTATCCTTTGAGTGAAAGCCAGCTGGAATCCTTATGCTTCGGTGCACGCTTTACTTTATCTCGTTGCTCGAAGAGGCCAAGCAGGCCCTCGACGATCACGAGACGCTTTGTTGCCAGGAAAGGTACGGTATCACAGGTAGCAATCACTTGCTCGGGCGTAGTGTTTTGACCTTGGAGTGCTGTGGTGTTGGTGGCAACCATCGCTTCATCTCCCAATCCCTCCTTGATCTTGGTCAAGGCCTCTTTAAGGGAGAAATCGTCCTCACCGAACAATATGTAGAACAATCCTGCCTCCAACCATCACCCTGATAGTTAAATCCGAGCCTTTAGGGTGGACTGACTGGGGTATAATTATAGCATCTAATCCCGGTTGTTTGAAACGTGGGTTTAGCCTGAGATCGCGAGGCAATGTCTTTGCGCTCACCTGGCCTTTCTAGCTAAACTGGAGTCTGCGGCATGGAGATCGGCATCATTGTCTACCCAGAAGCGGCAAGACCACTGTGTTCAACGCCCTTACCAAAGGCGAGGCGCAAACAGGCGCCTACTCCTCAACTGCTCTGGCTCCCAACATTGGGGTGGTTAAGGTACCAGACCCTAGATTGGATAAGCTTACCCAGCTCCTTAAGCCAAAGCGTACCGTTCCTGCTGAAGTGACGTATATAGACATTGCTGCTCCTGCTAAAGGGCTCGGCAAGAGTGAAGGGCCGAGCGGGCAATTCCTCGCTTACCTCAGCAAGGCGGACGCCCTGGCTCATGTAGTCCGCGCTTTTGAGGACGAAACGGTACCTCACTCAGAAGGCACCGTGGACCCAGAGCGGGACATCGGCATCATGGCTCTCGAGCTTGCCTTCTCTGACCTGGCTATTATCGAAAGGAGGCTGGAGCGACTGAAGGATTCGCTAAAAGGGGCCAAACAGCAGGATAGGGGATCGATCTTGCAAGAACAGGCCCTTCTGGCCAAGGTCAAGTCTGCTCTCGAGGAAGATATCCCTATTCGAGAGCAAGACCTCTCTGAGCAGGAGGTCAAGGCGATGGAGAACTTTCAGTTTCTCACCGCTAAGCCCATGTTGCTGCTGCTCAACATCGGCGAAGACCAGCTTCCAGAAGCTAGCTCGCTGGAGACCAGAATTGCCAGCCGCTACCGGAGACAAGACTGTGAGCTTGCCGTCCTCTGCGGCCAGCTTGAGATGGAGCTGACACAGCTCAGCGATGCCGAAGCCCAAGAGTTCCGTGCCAGCCTGGGCCTTGGTGAATCAGGGCTTGACCGGGTAATCCGGTTATCATACGGTCTCTTGGGGCTGATCTCTTTCTTCACCATTGTCTCCGATGAGGTAAAAGCTTGGACCATCCGCCGCAGTACCACTGTTCATAGAGCAGCGGGCAAGGTGCACTCTGATATGGAACGGGGCTTTATTAGAGCGGAGGTTATCGGTCACGACGACCTTGTCAAATGCGGCGGCGTGGCTGAGGCGCGAAAACAGGGTCTGCTCCGCCTCGAGGGCAAGAGCTATACAGTACAGGACGGTGATGTGGTCACCGTCCTGTTCAATGTCTAGATTATATCCCCTTTGCAGCCCAAATTGTGGGGCGCTCGAACATGCCTCGGGCGGAAAGGAGACTACAAGCTGAACAGCAGAGCCAAGAGCAATTGTGATAGAGACCTGTCATCGAGGAGAGCTTTTGTCCAGGAACTGGCCACAGTTTGCCTCTAACTGGAATAGACAGAAGAGCGATTCCGGCTCATCTGCCCGGACCAGCAACGGAGGTACCTGATAGCCCGCAAGCCTAGCAGTCCAATCTCAAAGCTCGGTTGAGGTTTATGTCGAAGATTCTCACTCAGAAGAGGCTCGTTTTCGGTATCGTGATCTTAGCGGTCTGCCTCTTGATCGTCGCCTTTGTCGCAGCGCGAAGCTACATAAGCTGTCAGATTGAGAAATATGCTGCAAACGTGGAGATCACGAGCATAACGCTGAGAGCCGTTAGCCTGACTGAAGTGACAGTAGACGTCACAGTGAGGGTAGAGAACCCGAACCCTATTGGCGCTACCGTTGATAGAATTGCCTATGATATTTACTTCCAAGAGAATGACGAATGGGTGTACTTAGGTAAGGCAGACAGAACAGAGGACATTACAATCGGTTCCAACGACTCAGCCAGTCTCAATATTTCGAATGAGATAGAGACTCTGTCGATTATCGAGATGCTGTTAGAAGCAGTCCGCCAGTGGGGTGCAGTCAATCTGAAAGTGAACGGCTCAGTATGGATCAAAATCGGGCCAGTATCCATTGGGGTTCCCTTTGAGACTATCCGGGCGCTGAGTGCTTGGCCTTAGGAAGTACGGGACAGGACCAACGGAACCTTTGCAGGACTACAAGCACCACGATGAATATGGAGAGGGCTTTCTTTAACATTTTCTCCCCTTTCGCCCAGTAGCTCATGCGACGGCAGAGTCTAGCACGCACATTCCTATTTGCCAACCGAAGGCAGCCTGATTAGCTTGACCGCTGAGTCTACTCAGGCTAGAATAAACTCAGGGGAGGCAGATGTTTGAGATTCTTTCTGACAAGCTGGGGGCCGTTTTCAAAAGGCTCTCCAGCAAAGGGAAGTTGACCGAAAAGGACGTTGATGAGGCGCTACGCGAGGTGAGGCTGGCGCTGCTGGAGGCGGATGTCAACTTCAAGGTGGTGAAGGATTTTCTGGCTAAGGTGAGGGAGCGAGCCGTCGGCGTAGAGGTGCTGGAGAGTCTGATGCCTGCGCATCAGGTGATAAAGATTGTCAACGAGGAGCTGGTTGCTATCCTGGGAGGTGGCCAACAGAAGCTGAGACACGCCGCTCAACCGCCCACCCTGATGTTGATGGTTGGGCTTCAGGGCTCGGGCAAGACCACTACCTCTGCTAAGCTAGCTCTGCATCTAAGGAAAGGTGGACAACGCCCTCTAATGGTCGCTGCTGATCCCTACCGCCCTGCTGCCAAAGATCAGCTTATTACTCTAGGTAAGCAGCTCGAAATCCCTGTCTATTGGGAGGGGGACTCGACGGTCGCTATTTGCGCTAATGCCATGAAGCGGGCCAAGGAAATAGCGGCCAGTGTGGTGATCATAGATACCGCCGGTCGGCTCCATATCGATGAGGAATTGATGAGGGAACTCAAGGAGCTTGGCAAGAGGCTTAGTCCCACTGAGGTACTGCTCGTTGCCGACGCCATGACCGGTCAGGAGGCAGTGAGAATAGCCGAGGAGTTCAATGCGGCCGTGGGGTTGAGCGGAGTTATCTTGACCAAAATGGACGGTGATGCCAGGGGTGGTGCCGCGCTTTCCATTACCTCGGTCAGCGGGGTGCCCATCAAGTTTGTCGGAACCGGAGAGAAGACGGACGCCCTGGAGCCTTTCCATCCCGATCGAATGGCATCTCGAATCCTGGGCATGGGCGATATGCTCAGTTTCATCGAGAAGACAGAGGCGGCTACAGATGCCCAAAAGAGGCAGGACTTCG
>SOKG01000278.1 GCA_004376205.1 Dehalococcoidia bacterium
GTCAGACTAGTTTTTTGTGGTGGAGGATGCTTGACAAACTGAAAAAGAAGTGGTATAGTCCATAGTCCGTACGATATTTACTGGACTGTAGACAATTCTTCCATCTAAAATAGCGGCTAAGATAGTCCAACAGTCCACTATGATCGTGTTATGGTCATGAAAACCGTGATTAGCATGGCTGGGAGAATCAGAGGGCGTTTACAGTGGGTTGTCAGTCTGTTGCCAGCCATTGTATTCGCTATAGGCGGGCTCAGCTTTATAGTCTTAATCCTCTCCACAGCACTTTGATGCCCAAACCTGAAGAACTGAAAGAGTTCATCAAGCTGAGGATGGACAACAGCTTGGGATTCAGAGGGCAGGTTGAGAACATTTAGGGTGTCTAATCCCAGCCAGCAAAGGTTGAGGAACACAAATATTAAGCGGCAGGAGCTATGAACCTGAATTGCCCTATATGCCAAGTCAAGGTAAGTGGCTTTGACCCTATGCTTGAACACCTGATAGCAGAACACAATGTAAGCAAACGGCAGGCCAAATTCCTCACCAAGAAATTGGTTGAGTGGACGCAGAGAATGCGAGAGAAGCTGGAATGGTATCCCGAAGTACCGAAACCCCTCGGATTCTGACTACAGGGCTTCTGACAACGGTGCCTTTGTAGTGCTTCACTCTAACCCCCAGAAACCACCGTATCTCCAACGTTTCCAAACCTGATTTTCGCCTTCTGTGACCACCGTATTTCAGAATCAGGCTCCAGTGACTTTTGTCACATATTTCGTCTATTTTGTGCCTTAAGATGAAAATGGGCAAATGCGTTGAGCCAAAGCTTGCTGGAGGTTGAGCCTGCAAAAACATGAGATATAGACTATCGGGGACACGTCCAACCGAGTTTCGAATACCGAAGGGGAGATGCTCTGGATGTATGAAGCCTATATACAGGGGAGGCATCTGGTATCATGGTCGATTCTGGCATGACAGCTGTCTTAAGAAGTCGTGATGGTATAGGAGAGGAGGCTGTGGAATATTTAGATACCCAGCTTGAGAGAGCATGGAAGGAATGGAAAGGGAAGAAGACCAAAGGTCGGGTGAAGGGGGAATTCCCACAAGCCCAGGAACTGCTAAAGGAAAGAAGGGCAAAGGGCATAACATATGACGGTCAATAAGACTCGGAAAGACTATTCTGAAAGTGTACCAGTATATGAGAGTGGGCGCCTGCTAACGGTTCGAGAAGCATGTCAGTTACTGCATGTGCACAGCAACACGTTAAGACGCTGGGCCAACAATGGATTAGTAAAGGTGTCCAGAATTGGTCCTAGCGGTCAACGAAGGTTCAGAGCAGAAGACATTGCTACCTTGATTAAAGAAAGAAGCAAGTCATAAAGCACGAAGCCGAATTCGTGGCCAAATGCCTCTAGTTCACCTCAATTGAGCTAAGAAAGCCCTCAGATTTTGACTACAGGGCATCGGGCAACCGTGTGTCTCCTGTCAGGGGGTATCACGTCGCCCCAGGAACTGTAATTCCCTAACATCTTTTTCGGATAAAGGTTGCCTATACAATAGGCATGCTCGTCTGCCAGTTCCGACACTTCCCCACAGTCTACAGCCACACACTTGCGACATCCCTCTCTGATATTTATACTATCGCAAGAGGTCTGAAGCAAGCCCCGGCAATGGTGTTCCTCAGTAGTGACGTGTAAGAGGAAGCACCGATCCGGAATTAGCTCGGGAGAGATTCCCCACATTCTCGGAAGGGCCTTTTCGTAGTGTGCGAAATATGCTTTGACAGTGATATTGAGGAGATTAGCATGATAAGAGATTTGATACTGAAGAACAGAAGCTATCGGCGGTTTTATCAGGAGGTTGCTGTCGAGCTTGAGACGCTGAGGGAGCTTGTCGACCTGGCGAGGCTCTCAGCGTCAGCAGCCAATATGCAACCGCTAAGATATATCCTTTCTTGTGAGCCTCAGAAGAATGCTCTGATATTCTCACACCTTGCCTGGGCTGGTTATCTCGAAGACTGGCCTGGTCCGTGCGAAGGGGAAAGGCCGTCGGCGTATATAATCGTTCTCGAGGACACTCAGCTGATACATCCTATGCGTTGTGACCATGGGATAGCGGCTCAAAGCATGCTTCTGGGCGCGACAGAGAAAGGCCTGGGCGGCTGCATCGTCGGTGCAGTAGAGAAACAGGGACTGCGCAAGGCACTGGAAATACCGGACCGCTATGAGATTCTGCTTGTTCTGGCTCTGGGCAAGCCCAGGGAAACGGTGGTAATAGAGACGGTCAATCCTGCCGGGGATGTCAGGTACTGGCGCGATAGCGAAGGTATGCACCACGTTCCGAAACGACCTCTGGATGACGTTATAGTTGGCTAGACGTGCCAGGTTCATGGCTGAGGGGTGAAGGATGCCCAGAAGGGAAGACGAGTATCATGCCAGCCTTGAAGAGTCCAAGCGGCGACCTCTATGCCCTTTTTGCGGTAGTCCCAATGTTTACCCCATCAAAGGCAAAAGACTGCTGTTCTTTGCCAGGACAGTTGGCTGGTCCTGTGCAAATGAAAGGTGCCGAATGTATAGGAAACCCTTCCCGGCACCAAGCCGTGGCTCAGGTAGAAGGAGACGTCATAGATGACTGACGGGCACGTTGAATTGTGGGCAGCGTGAAGAGTACAGGGGTCCTTGAGTTGTCCATATCAGCTCTTCTTCTCGAATGATATTTCTCCTCTTTTCTCAACCTCTTGGATCCCTTGCCCCACATCACAATTGGCACAGATAGATTGCATAGCCTCACCCGCAGTGCAGCGAAGGAGCGCTCTGATCATTGGTGCCATCCTGATCCTGGAGCATTCATACAGCTTGGGGCAGGATTCAGGATACTTGTCAAACATTGCTGCCACCCCTCGAATCTTACAGCAAACATTTTGCCTTTACTCAAGAAGGTATGACAATCACCCATAGGTACTAAACTGGGGAGTATTTTATTCCCCCTACCGCTGTGGTGGTTCGCTTTGTTCCCCTGGCATTGCCACTCCAGCCACCACCGGCTGGGCTTGGCTTGATTGACAAACCGGGCTTTGCCTCGAATCGCAGGTGGCCTGTAACTGAAGAAGTCTGCGGTGAACTCATGGAGGGGGATGATTCTCGAATGCCTTGGAGACACAGATACTACTGAGAACTCGGCATTCAGAATGGACCGGGAAATTCTAGACGGTGTAGTGGCCAGGGGAACCCCGCGGAGGTAATCAGAGAAGTATCACAAAGGGACAGGGATTTTCTGACCTCTGGCAAGGAGTACTACGTCGAGCTAACCAAGAAGTATCTCGACCTTGAAATGAGCAGAATTGGCTAACGGGAGCTTCAATGCTGTACATCAGTCGCAAGCGAAATAGTCCACGTAATCTTTGAAGTTGTCAAGCACTTCCTGGCTGAAAAGCGGTGTAGTGGTACTCTGCATCGTTACCAAACCAAACGCTCTTTGAGTATCATCGCAATAGAAGGCTGCTACTATTCCATACACGATTTGGGTCTTGGTCGTAGCAATGTAGTATTGATAAAGCATGCGGTGTCCCTCTTGATAAAGCATGCGCTGTCCCGATTTCGCTGTCTCCCCGAGTTCGCCTTTCTGAACGTTTTCAATTCCTTCCCAGTTACCAATTCCTGCGAAACCGGCTTCCAATCCGCCTTCCAAACCCCACTGCCAGGTCTTTACCCAACTTACTGCGAAAAGCGGAAATCCATCTTCTTCCGGCGCAACCTGGACTGTGCCTGAGTTCTCATTAGCATTGTCCTCCAAGAGCCCACCCTGCCAAACGAGGAGATGTTCAGGATACTCGAAGGAGAAGCCATACTTTGAGAAGGTGCTCATTTCCGGTCTGGCGGGCATATTTGAGGCTGTTGACGTTTCGGTATCACCACCGCACCCGATCAGAGACAAGGGTGCGACGCTCACGAGGATCAGCATTGCCATGATACTCATCTTTTTCATTGGCATGTTCACCTCTTTCCCAGGCAACCTATCAACTATTCTCATATTTCACCTCCAGCGGTATCTGTGCCTCGCTTGTCAGTCCGCATGGACTAATGGACTGCTAATCCTCCAGAAATCAACCTAAGTAACTGTATAAGTCCCTCTTAACCGTGTTCGTTAACGGACTGTAAGACTTGTAACACTTTTCGTCAAGTTTGTCAAGCTTCTCGGAAAGGCTGGGGTAGACACCATGACCGTTGGGGGCCTGGGCAGATAGGAATCGTTGGAGATGGTGCAGAGGTATATCAGGTCAGTTACCCTTGAGGACACCATGAAGCACTACAGGGCGCCGTTGTCGTAGCTTCTACAGTAATTGTGGCGTTCATCATACTATGATTATCTTAACTAATCCCCCCACTTTTGGGAGGGTACACCCCGGAAACCTGCGGCCCTATCTTAGACTTGCCAAAAAGCTGCTAAAATGTGTATAGTCAACAGAGGGAGGGAAGGAATCATGATAGATGACAAGACTAGAGATTTGATTGCCGCCTTGTTGACAATCCCTATAGGGGCCAAAATCCTCGAGGACGTAGAGGACACAAAACGCATGGGGCGGGAAATGGAAGAATTGGTGGACAGGTATTTTGTCTTGAGGAAGATGGTGAAGGGACGATACGACGAGGGCGCTTAGGATGTAGAATTGCCCAAAGCTGGGTATGAGAAGGGACATTAAGTGGCCCCTACTACTGCTGGGCGTCTTAGTGCGGAAAAAAAGGCTTCACAAAGTCACGGAGAAATGCAGAAAACGTAGCCTGCCTTATTGGCTGCCTAACCTATCTCATGAATGAAGCCCGACATCCAGGTCTTTCTTCACACTGTTTGCACCAGTCCTCGCTGAAATCACCTGTGGAAATACACTCCCAGCAAGGCGTGGCTTCCTCGCCGCACATCGGGCATTTTCTACTGAATGTGTCAGCTGCGGGCCTTTCAAAGGTATCCGATCCCCTGTCCATAAACATGTAACCACAAAAGCTGCAATACCAGAATCTTGGTCGCATCTCCGGTTCCTTTTTCAGTTAACCCTCACGTCTCCTGCACAACCCAGAGCGGCGGGGTAATTGCAGCGGTAACGAAACCCCACGGGGTTCGACGCGCTTGGCAGCAGGCAGTTGATTGAAGCCGGTTTGCTGTGAGGGTTTGGTTTCACTGCGCTATGGCCGCCCTACTCTCGCAGGTCAAAGCAGGCGAAAACTCGGTGGGGCTAGCAGAAGCAGGTAGCTGCATAGACCGCTTTGTGGTAGGGCGCGCGGGACTCGAACCCACAACCCACTGATTAAGAGTCAGTTGCTCTGCCAAATTGAGCTAGCGCCCCTTTTCGTACCTGCCGTGCGTAATTTTAACACTTAGCTGGTGGCTGTGGCAAGTGGAACCAGTTGATCGAGCTAGAGACTAGCTCAAACCTTCAACGAAGGCTCTGACATTCCTTCCCAGAACAGCATGGTTGTACCCGCCTTCGAGGACGCCGTACCGTCTTCCCTGGCATACCTTCTCAGAGAATTCCTTCACTATCTGCCCAATGGTTAGGTAGTCCTCGGTCTTTAGTTGCCCTCCCCAATCCTCCTCGTGCCGGTCGAAACCGGCTGACACAGCGATCACATCTGCGCTCTGGTTGCCCAGGAAACGCGAGATGCTGTCTACAAACCCCTGTCTTCCCCTGTCCTCCGGATGGAAGTAGATTATCTCAGGAATATTGCCGAAGATACTCTCTGTGCCATCGCCAAAATGGAGGTCTATATCCAGTATCACCGCCGTGTTGACAATGCCCTCTTGCCTGAGCTTGGCTATGGAGATAGCTACATTGTTGAAGAAGCAGAATCCCCAGCAGTGGTCCGGGCTGGCATGATGGCCGGGAGGCCTTATGAGGCCAAACGCTGGCTCCCCGCTTACACCCATCTCAGCTGCCTTAATGGCCCCACCTGCCGCCAGCAGGGCGAGCTCATATGTCTCCGGCGACCTCTGAATGTTTGCAGTATGCCAGTTGGAGTGGGCGAGCTCTATATCGGTAGTAGATGCTGGCTCTGGGGTAACCAGCTCGAACTGGGATGAGATATCTTTCAAAATACTCTCCATGCGACCGGTCTTAGCGGCGGGGTCGCTGGCATAGACCTCTTCATATCGCGGGTGGTAGACTATCTTCATCGCAGGTTATCCTCACGTCGGCACCAGTTCACGGAGGGTCTCTGCATAGATGCGGTGGGTTGCCGAATCAAAGAGAACGAAGACCACCTCTGCCAGGGACTCGTCCTGACTCAGGAAATCGCTGACCGTCTGCAGGGCGACTCTGGCAGCAGGTTCAACAGGATATCCATAGGCACCGGTGCTTATCGAAGGAAAGGAGATACTTCTCAGGCCTTGTTCGACTGCCAGCTTGAGGCTCTCCCGGTAAGCGCTGGCAAGAAGGTCCGCTTCTCCCTCGTTGCCGCCATGCCACACAGGACCTACGGTGTGAATGACATGGCGTGCCTTGAGCTTGCCCCCCGTGGTGATGACCGCTTTGCCTGTAGGTAGCCGTCCTCTCTGCTCCCGTATCTGGCGGCATTCTTCGAGGATGGCTGGCCCTCCCGCTCGGTGGATAGCACCGTCAACGCCACCGCCACCCATAAGGCTGGGGTTGGCAGCATTAACGATGGCATCCGTTGCCTGCGCGGTGATGTCGCCTTGAACTACGGAGAGACTGGTCTTGTTGATGGTTAGCTCCATACCTACTCTTCAGAGTCCTTATCCGTGGAATCCTCGTCCATCGAGGTCTGGAGCTCTTCCTCGCGGGCTCTGATCCAGCGCTTAATCTCATCCAGTCCGGGCGGAGCAACGTAGAACACTTCTATGTCCGTAGGAAACTGAACCTGATGGCCTTCCCTCATCAGCAATATCCCGATATCTTGTTCTTTCAAGGTTTTGTCTATTTTCTTTGCCATGTCCTCGTTCCTTTTCGAGCGAACCTTTGAATACGACTCATAGACCTTGGCAAGTACCTTCGGGTTCTGTAGACCGACTGCCAAACACCTGCTCCAGTCCATGAACTCGGTCAGCAACTCTATATCTTCGATTGGCTGGACCTCGGCTCCCTTATCCAGCCTGGCTCGGACAATCTGGTGGCTTGCGCTGTTCAGCTCCTCGATGACTTTGCTCCCTTCTTCCCCGCCCACTGGCACCAACTCATGAAACACCTTGTTCACGCTGCCGAGCTTCAATTCCAGATTGGTTACATGAGCCTCGACTTCATCCCAGTACTTGCGAGCCCTTTCTACAAAAGCATCCTCAGGTTCGGCAGGGGAGAAAAGAAGTGGTACAAAGAATAGCTTCCTCCCCTTACTGTATTTCTCCACGGGAGGTTTCTCTATTTTACCCAGCTTTTTTGCCATGTTTTTACCCCGCTTCCCTTTTTGACTTCAATCTGAACTACATATCTGCCAAGCAGTCATCTGGCCAACTAGAGGGCATCGTTTAGCTTCAATACAATTACCAAAAGTCAATGTTGAAGATGCACTCGGTTTCCCTGACAGTCTTTGCAAGCTCACGCTTGGTCATCTCATCTTCAATGGGTTCCACCTGCGACACTGGCAAGCCTGACTCGTTCTTCCCCTCTTTCCAGGTCACAATGTATCCGGGGACAATGGCGTAACCACAGGAGCCTCCGCCGCAGCACGCGGATTCCACAGTGGCCATTCCAATTACAACGAGGACTTCCCTGCCGTTATGCTGCAGTCTAAATTCCTTGAGTGGAGTGTAGTACCCAGCCAACCCATGCACGTCTTCACCTATCTCCAGATGCACATACTCGCTGTTCATTTCACCTCCTGCCTGGGGCCCTTGGTTTTGCCTGGCTGCGGCCTATCCCTACGGGTCTTTGCCTGTTTCTTCTGGAGGAATTCCTTCATACGGAACCAGGACGGTGTGCGATAACCCTTCATAGCATATCACTTTCTTGATGGCAGTACGACTGTCGATCTCCCAAGCATCACCTTGCGACCGTTCTGGTTTTCCGCCCAGGTCTCACACTCGACGAGATTCTCCCCATCCTGTATGTCTTTTCTGGCCACCTTGCCCTGGAAGGTGAGCGTGTCACTGGGGAAAACGTTCCCTCTCATCTCAGCATAATGCTTCTTGAGGACGCCCCAGCCACCGATCCAGTTGGTGATAAGTTGCGCCAACAGGGCTGTATTATGCGGGCCGTGGGCGACTACATTGGGGAGCCCCAGCACCTGGGTGGCAAACTGGTAGTCGAAGTGGTGGGGCCCGTAATCATTTACGGCTGCCCCCCATTTTAGAATGGTGAACAGGGTGACGTCCTTTACCAGAGGGGGCAGCTGTGTACCGACTTCAATATCCTCGAAACAGACCTGCTCTCTGGTTGCAGGACGTGATTCCACCTTGTTCGGCGGTGGCGGTGCGCTGTCCGATGTTCCCCGGGCTGACGAGCCCTCAATGGAGACCATAGCCTCACTAGTTATGCCTACCACCTCGTTCCTTTGATTGCGATGTTCATTATCCATGCGTACGAACACCATCCTCCCCGCCCCGCCTTTTGACTCCCTCTCGTAGATGTCCCCGATCCTGCAAGTGCTTGTTATGGTATCGCCAGGCCTGAGGGGGACAAAGAACTGGAACTCATTGAAGGCTGAGAAGAGGCGGGGGAAAGGGAGTTCGAAGGGCAGGCCCATGTGAGACATATCGGGGAAATGTCTGAAGGCGTGGTTGCTGGGATTGAACGCCTCGAGAAAAGCTGGCGGGGCGACGATGCCGCCCCAGCGTGTCTTGCGGGCATACTCCTCATCTTGCCACAATGGGTTCTCGTCAGTGGTAGCCTCCAAGAATCTCCTGATACCCCACATCGTGACTTCCTCCGGGGGGAAATCGGGAAACAGTCTTGTGCCGATGTGCCTTCTCATCTCCTCGGTGACCGCTGACTCAAAGGCCATATCAAATACCCCTTAAGATTAGTATATAGGAAATCTGGAACGATGGAAACCGCGCGCCCGAAGGGATTCGAACCCCCGACCCTTGGTTCCGAAGTCCTAGGAACGATGTGCTAATCCGTGTCGAGTAGTGGATTAGCAAAAGATTAGCAAAATTTGGCAGAACAGAAGCTGCTCCAGAAAGAGTAGCGTGAGTCTAGAACTTAGTTCCGTATCTCTTTGTCACCACGTTAAGTGCCTCAC
>SOKG01000119.1 GCA_004376205.1 Dehalococcoidia bacterium
GGCAGAGCTTGAGGAGCTTGAGGTGGCGGCTTGCCCTGGCTGTGGCAGTTGCTCTGGGATGTTCACTGCAAACACCATGAACTGTCTGACCGAGGCACTGGGGATGGCGCTCTCGGGCAACGGCACCATTCCCGCTGTCGATGCCCGCAGGATACATCTGGCCAAGGACGCAGGAAGGAAGGTGATGGAACTGCTGGCGGCGGAGATCCGCCCCCGTGACGTCGTCACCAAGGATTCGATTTACAACGCCTTTGTGGTGGACATGGCTTTAGGCGGCAGCACCAACTCTGTGCTGCACCTTATGGCACTGGCTCATGAGGCAGGCGTTGACTTCCCGCTTGAGACCATAAATGAGATAAGCCAGCGGACTCCCCATCTCTCCAAGTTGAGACCCTCAGGGGATTATCATCTGGAGGACCTCGACCTTGCCGGGGGAATAGCGGTGTTGATGAACGAACTCCGTGACCGGTTGAATCTGGAGGTTAGGACGGTCTCGGGCAAGACGCTGGGCCAGGATATCGCTGGCGTCAGGCTCAGGGACGGGGATGTTATCCGTCCCCTATCGAATCCTCACTCAGACAGAGGCGGGCTCAGCATCCTCTTCGGCAATCTGGCGCCCCTGGGGGCTGTGGTCAAGAGAGCTGCGGTGATTTCCGAGATGATGGTTCATAAGGGGCCGGCGCGGGTCTTTGACTCCGAGGACGAGGCTACCGGTGAGATTATCAAGGGTTCGGTGAAGTCGGGGGACGTGGTAGTCATTCGTTATGAGGGGCCCAAGGGCGGCCCGGGCATGCCTGAGATGCTCGCCCCGACCTCGCTCATAGCTGGTATGGGGCTGGACAGAGAGGTGGCGCTGATTACCGATGGTCGCTTCTCGGGGGCCACCAGAGGTGCTGCCATTGGACATGTCTCTCCGGAGGCAGCGGAGAAGGGACCTATTGCTGCCTTGAGGAACGGAGATCGGGTAAAGATTGATATCATCAACAGCAGGATCGATGTGGAACTGAGCGATGACGAGATCGCCCAGCGGCTCTCGCAACTGCCTGAATTCGAGCCCAAGATAAAGACGGGGTATCTCAAGCGCTATGTACAGACGGTGACATCGGCGGCAAGCGGCGCGGTGTTCAGATAGGAGCTTAGAATGAAACTAAATGGTGCACAAATACTGTGTGAAAGCCTGGTAAAGGAAGGGGTGGAGGTCATCTTTGGCTTCCCGGGGGGGGCCCTGCTTCCCCTGTATGATGTCCTGCCTCAATACTCGCAGCTACGGCATATCCTGGTTCGTCACGAGCAGGGAGCTGCCCACGCTGCGGACGGCTATGCCAGGGCTACTGGGAAGGTAGGTGTGTGCCTTGCCACTTCTGGGCCCGGCGCCTGCAACCTGGTGACTGGAATCGCCAATGCTCACCTTGATTCCTCTCCGGTTGTTGCCATAACAGGGCAGGTAGCGAGACCATTTATCGGGAAAGACGCTTTCCAGGAGATCGACATTACCGGGATAACCGTGCCCATCACCAAACATAACTACCTTGTCCTCGGAGCAGATGCCATAGCTACTATGGTAAAAGAGGCTTTCCACATTGCCAGAAGCGGACGGCCGGGGCCAGTGCTCCTCGACATCCCCCGCGATGTATTCATCGAGGAGGCAACCTTTCACTACCCGGAAAAGGTTGACCTTCCTGGCTACAAGCCGACTGTTCATGGGCATGCAGCCCAGATCAAGAAGGCAGCGAAGCTAATCAATGAATCTAAGCGTCCTGTTATACTCGCCGGAAGAGGAGTTATCATCTCGGGTGCATATGGCGAGCTTAAGGAGCTGGCGGAGAAGGCGCAGATTCCGGTGATCACCACTCTGCTGGGAATAAGCTGCTTCCCTGAGGACCATATACTCAGCATGGGCATGCTGGGCATGCACGGTATGGCCTATGCCAACATGGCGGTGGACGCAACTGACCTCATTATCGCTATCGGGATGAGGTTTGATGACCGGGCAACAGGCAAGGTGAGCGGCTTTGCGCCCCATGCTCAGGTCATCCATATCGATGTCGATCCTGCGGAGATAGGAAAGAACGTGCGGGTGACTGTGCCCATCGTCGGTGAGGTGAAGAACGTGTTACATGCGTTGAACAAGCAACTCGATGCTCAGACGCACGTTGATTGGATGCAACAGCTTGAGGAGTGGCACCGGGAGCACCCGCTGGTCGTTAGTCACGAGAGCGAAAAGCCTCTGCCCCAGTACGTAGTGAGCAAGATCTGTGAAGTCACTAAGGGCGATGCAACCATCGTTACTGGCGTGGGCCAGAATCAGATGTGGGCAGCGCAGCACTTCTGCTATCGAAAGCCCAATAGTCTGATCTCCTCTGGAGGCTTAGGGACTATGGGATTCGAATTGCCAGCGGCGATAGGCGTCAAGGTGGGGCGACCAGAGGAGACAGTGTGGGCTATTGCAGGGGACGGTGGCTTTCAGATGACCATTCAAGAGCTGGGCACGGCGGTTCAGGATAAAATTGCGGTGAAGATCGCCATTCTCAATAACGGTTACC
>SOKG01000070.1 GCA_004376205.1 Dehalococcoidia bacterium
GACGTACTTCCATAACCCGGCACGAACTCAATTACTATGAGAAGGGTAAGCGAGTGCCCCCCGATTCTTTATTGATAAGGCTGGCCCACTTGTATCATGTTCCCACCGCTGAGGTTCTTGAAAGAGCATATTGGCCGCAGCTTGTTCTTCTCCCTCTCATTGCCATCATAGATCCAGAGCAATTATCTAGGGACTTGATTGAGGAGCTTCAGAAGGGCCTTCAAGAGCCAGAACGTCAAGAACTCACGCGGCACATCAAAGTGCTTTTCAGTAGACGGACTACAGTAAAGCGGCGCTGAAGGAACGAAAGTCGTCCCAAACCCACCGCGGGTGGACTCGTTTCCGCCTTAGTTCTGGCCTAGAGCAGTGAGCGACGGATTACGCCTTCGGTGGCTGGGGTGGGGCGGGGTTCACCAGCCCCGCTGCCAGTGTGCTGGGTACAATGGCTGACAGCTCATCGACAGTCCATTTCCCCTCTTTGGGGTAGATAGTCTTGAGTTCTTCGGGCTCGGAGTAAAGGGCTATCTTGTCCCCGCTGATGAGGAAGGTACAGCCGTTTATGTTGGCAGCCTCATCGGTTGCAAGGTATATAACAAATGGGACCATTTCCTCGGGCTGCGGCAGGGAGGCAATCACGTCCGCCCCCGGGGGCAGTGCGGTGCCTCCGGCCTTTGCCTTTTCAATAGCAGCCTGCAGTTCCGGAGATACCGTAATTCTCGTCGCAGCGCGTGGACGAACGGCGTTGCAGGTTACCCCGTATCTGCCCATGTCCCGGGCCACGGTCCTAGTGAAACCGATGGCTCCCTCTTTGGCAGCGCTGTAGTTGGCCTGACCCATATTCCCCAGACCCGCTTCGGATGAGGTGTTTATTATGCGCCCGCTTCTCAGCTGTCTGAATATCACGCACGCGGGTTTAGTGCAATTGTAGAGTCCGTATAGGTCAACCTTCAGGACAATGTCCCATTCCTCAGGGCTCATATTGTAGATCATCCGATCTCTGTAAAGGCCGGCATTGTTCACCAGGATATCCAATCTGCCAAAGGCATCGATAGCGGCCTTGATGATGTTCTCGCCACCCTCGGTTGTAGCTACATCATCGTAGTTGGCAACCGCTTCTCCCCCTTTGTCCTTGATTTCCTTGACTACATCGTCTGCGGGCGAGGTTGACTTTCCCGAACCATCGGGCTCGCTTCCCAGGTCATTAACCACCACCTTGGCTCCTTCCTCAGCGAACAAGAGAGCCTCGGCCCTGCCGATGCCTCGGCCACCGCCGGTGACCACCGCCACTTTGCCCTTTAATCTATCTCCCATCTTTTCTTCTGACCTCCTTGTCCTTTTTTGCAAGCGTTCAGCTATCAGCTTAGAACCCTAAAAAGCTGGGAGCTGACGGCTTGAACGCTTAGTTATTATAGCACTATGTACGCTCAATGGCACCAGTTGGGATATCGGCGAACTCATGTTTCAACTCCCGCCCCATGAGCTCTGCTAGCCCCTGGCGGACATCAAGGCCTTCGTGAAGCACCCGGTATACCTGCTGCGCAATCGGCATCTCCACACCAAGCTCGCCAGCCAGCTTGAGGGCGGCAACAGTGGTGGTAACCCCTTCGGCAGTGCCCGTCATGGCAGCCGTTATCTCGTCCAGAGGGCGTCCCTTGGCAAGCTCCTGGCCGACAAAGCGGTTGCGGCTCAGTGGGCTGGCGCAGGTAGCCACCAGATCCCCCAGGCCAGCAAGACCGGCGAAGGTCAGTGGATTGGCTCCTGCCGCCACCCCCAGGCGGGTGATCTCGGCGAGCCCCCGCGTTATCAGGCCAGCCTTGGTATTATCTCCATAGCCCAGGCCATCGACCATCCCCGCGGCTAGCGCAATTACGTTTTTGAGCACGCCGCCCAACTCCACACCGACGACATCGGTATTGACATAAACACGAAATAGGGGTGAAGCCATCATCTTTTGTACCCTCGCCGCCACCGAGGCATCACGGGCAGCAACCACCGTTGTCGCCGGCAGACCGCGGGCGATCTCCTTGGACAGGTTAGGTCCGGAAAGAACACATATATTTCGATGAAAACGGCGGTCAAGCTCTTCAGAGATCACCTGTGACATTCGCTTGGCGCTATCAACCTCAAGCCCCTTGGCAGCGCTCAGGATAAGCATAGAGCTATCGAGATATTCCCTAACCAGTCTGACGTTATGTCCCATGTCCTGCGAGGGCACGGCGAGGATGACGAGGGCTACTTCGTGGAGCGCATCCTCAAGCGAAGCTGTGGCCCGAAGCCCCTCGGGAAACGGGAAACCGGGGAGGCGTGCAGTGTTTTCTCCCTCCCGATTCAGCCTCTCCGCTTCCTCGTCGGTTCGCGCCCAAAGTCTGACCTTCATCCCCTTACGGCTGAGCATCATCCCCAGCGTTGTGCCCCACTCCGTGGTCCCGACAACAGCGATCTCTTCCATCTCGCGCCTCACCCCGTTTGTCTCCTCTCCCCCGTCCCCCCCAGCTTGCTCGCCGCGCCCGCCCCCAGGCTCGGGAGAGTGGCGCGATGCTGC
>SOKG01000051.1 GCA_004376205.1 Dehalococcoidia bacterium
TCCTGCACCTCATCATACCTAAGCGTTCAGCCATCAGCTTCCAGCTCTCAGCAAAAGCCAAAAGCCGCGACCCTGTTCGAGTTTTGGGGGTTCTAGGTTCTAAGTTCAAGGTTAACCTAGAACGTAGAACTTAGAACACTTGCAAAACTGAATCCTGAGTCCTGATAGCTGAACACCCGCCTAGATCTCACTTCTGTCGAACAGGAACTTATTCAGCAGCATGCCCCTCTTGCCCGAAGGTTGCCGCAGGTGCTCTCTCAATTCATCAGTTACCCTTCTCAGCATGATCAGCAGGAAAAGGCCAACAAAAGCAACGATCATTTCCAGAGGCCGACCCCACCCCCAGGCAGCCAGGGGCAATACAGCAAAGCCCGCGCCCATTCCCAGCGGCAAACTAAGGCTGGGAGGCCCGCCAAACTTAAGCCGCTCATCCAAAGACTGTTCTCGTTGCCGGAGCCGAGGCACTGTTCTCACGAGGAATCCTGTTGTGATCGGCACCAGAGCAATGAGCACTGAAGCTGGATCCACAACCCCAGACATAGCCAGTCCTGTGCTATTGCCCTTCTCCCCTTGGAACTTCATAAAGACGGGCCACATCTGTCCCGCCACGGCAGCCACCCCAGCAAAGGCAACCCAACCATCCGCAAAGCCCACAGTTCGAGCAACCATGACGACTATCACTCCCTTGGCAAAATCGAAAGCAACCCCAATGAAACCCTGGACACGCCCCACATCTTGCCAGAGAGCGATGTGCATGTCCCCATACTCTCGCAGATCGACGCCATTAAATCTCCCCAAGAGGTATATAAAGGGAAAGGAGCCCAAAACATAGGCCCCGACAATCAACCCCAGTTCATTCCACACTGATATCTTCCTCGCTGTAGAAGGCAAGAGCGAGTACGCCAGGACCAGCCTGAACTCCCATAGTCGGCGCGAAGTCGGTTACGAACAGCTCGACGCACTCAAATTGGGACTCTACCTGCCTTTTCAGCGCTGCTGCCTCCTCGGGAACGTTGGCATGCATCAGGTTGACATGCACGGGCTTTCTCCCCATTCGCTCTTCCATGATCTGTAATATGCGCTGCACCGCTCTGGGTTTGGTTCGAGCCTTTTCCAACAATCCTATCCTTTCGTGGGAAAAGGTCAAGATTGGATTTAACCTCAGCATGGAGCCAGCCCAGGCGGCTATCTTAGGGATACGACCAGACCTTGCTAAATACTTGAGGGTATCCAACACACCCAGCATACTCACCCGGAGTATCATGTCCTCAGCCGTGCGAGTCGCTTGGGCTAAATCCTTTCCCGAGGCTGCAGCTCTGGCCGCTGCCAGCGCCACAAATCCCTCCGCACCACCTGCAGTCCTGGAGTCAATCACATTTATGGCAACGTGGGGCAGATCCCCCTCAGCCATCCGTTTTGCCTGCGTCGCCGAATCATACATCATGCTTATGTCAGAGCATATGGTAACGCAAATAATCCCATCGACTCTATTACTGAGCTCGCGGTAGGCCTCAAGGAAATCTCCCGGGGATGGGGATGTGGTACCGGGCAGGTTCTTACTGGTAGCCACAAGCTGGTAAACCTCTTTTGGAGTTATGTCAATGCCATCACGATAGGCCTGACCATTGATAATAACACTTATCGGCACAATCTTGATGGCATACTTCTCCACCAGATCCCTGGGGAGGCAAGAAACACTATCAGTGACGACAGCAACCCTGTTAATGACAATCCCCTCCGTGCACCGAATTCTGCAGCAGCTACTGTGCTGAGGCCTCAGTAGAAAAGCTGAGTCCAACTGAACCGACACCCGTGCGAGCACCAGCTACCGGGGTGAAGACCCATCGCTATCTATTGCGCACAATTGTATCAACAAAGTATGAGTAGCGCAACCACTCGGCAGGAGATTGTCTACTAACGCCAGTCATTATCGCCCACTTCTTCCCATTAGCTTACCCCCTAGAACCTCCGGAACCCTGGTGACATAGCCTCCAGCGCAATATTCGGGCAGACGCATCTGTCTGAAGGACTCATTACTGAACAGTCTTGCTACTCAGGTCTTGGCGCAGCTAACGCTTTGTGATACAATTCGCCAGACGGCTGAAGGAGGGATAATGCCCGAGGAAGCATTCCGTAAGATATTCTTTGAGATACCGAACGGCTGGGTAATCTACATACTGGCCGTTCTTTCGGTAGCGTACTTGATCTACAGCTTCTACCGTCGCTCACGTCTCTGGAAGCTGGGACAGAAGGACGACACATTTTCTAATCTCGGTAAGAAAACGAAGGCCTTTATCTACAGCGCTACGATCGATGGCATTATCCACAGGAAGATCTTTACACACCCGTACCCCGGAATAATCCATGCCCTCATTTTCTACGGCGCCTTGCTTCTCCTCCTCGGAACAGCGATGGATGTAATCAGCCACTATATCGTCGAATTCTTGACTGGCAATGCCTATCTGGCCATTTCCTTTCTGGCAGACCTCGGCGGCGTGATGATCATCATAGGGGTAGTACTGGCTGCCATAAG
>SOKG01000171.1 GCA_004376205.1 Dehalococcoidia bacterium
ATGGGCAAGGTAATCGGTATCGATCTGGGCACGACAAATAGCTGCATTGCTGTTATGGAGGCAGGCGAGCCAGTGGTAATCACCAGTCAGGAAGGAGGGCGGGTGATCCCTTCGGTGGTAGCGGTGAGCAAGGGTGGCGAGCGGTTGGTGGGGCAGGTTGCCAAGCGACAGGCGATTACCAACCCGGAGAATACCATCTTCAGCATCAAGCGGTTTATGGGGCGTAAGTTCAATGAGGCCACGGTGCAGGAGGATAAGAAGCTGGTGCCGTTTAAGTTGACTGAAGCCCCCAATGGCGACGTCGGGATCGGGATGGGGGACAGGGATTACAGTCCACCTGAGATCTCGGCGATGATCCTGCAGAAGATGAAGACAGATGCCGAGGCTTATCTCGGGGAAAAGGTCACCGAAGCAGTGATAACAGTCCCCGCCTACTTCAGCGATAGCCAGCGACAGGCGACCAAGGATGCCGGGAAGATCGCCGGGCTCGAGGTGCTGCGCATCGTCAATGAGCCTACTGCTGCCTCCCTTGCCTATGGGCTGGACAAGAAAAAGGACGAGACCATCGCCGTCTATGACCTCGGCGGCGGCACCTTCGATATCTCGATCCTGGAATTGGGTGAGGGAACCTTCCAGGTCAAGTCCACCAATGGTAATACCCATCTGGGGGGCGACGATTTGGACCAGTGCGTCATGGATTGGCTGTGCGATGAATATAAGCGGGATCAGGGGATCGATCTCAGGCAGGACAAGATGGCGCTGCAGCGGCTGAAGGAGGCAGCGGAGAAGGCTAAATGCGAGCTGTCCACGGTAGCGCAGACCGACATAAACCTTCCTTTCATCACAGCCGACGCCTCAGGCCCTAAACATCTCAATATTACCTTGACCAGGGCCAAGCTTGAGCAACTGGTGATGGATCTGGTGGAGAAGACCGTTGAGCCTTGCCGCCAGGCGCTAACTGACGCCGGTATTTCTCCCGACCAGGTCGATGAGGTCATACTCGTTGGTGGTCAAACCAGGATGCCTCTGGTGCAGCAGAAGGTCAAAGAGCTTTTCGGCAAGGAGCCGCATAAGGGCGTCAACCCCGATGAAGTGGTTGGTATCGGGGCCGCGATTCAGGCGGGAGTGCTCAAGGGAGAGGTCAGGGATGTGCTGCTACTCGATATCACTCCCCTTACCTTAGGCATCGAGACCCTGGGTGGGGTAATGACTTCCCTCATCGCTCGCAATACCACTATTCCAACATCGAAGAGCCAGATATTCAGCACGGCCGCTGACAATCAGCCCAGCGTTGAGATTCATGTGCTTCAAGGGGAACGTCCTATGGTTACTGATAATAGGATCCTGGGGCGTTTCATGCTCGATGGTATCCTTCCGGCACCGCGGGGCCTGCCTCAGGTAGAGGTTACCTTCGACATCGATGCCAATGGCATCCTCAGTGTTAAGGCCCACGACAAGGGTACTGGCAGGGAACAGAAAATCACCATTACCGCATCCAGTGGGCTGAGTAAGGAGGAGGTCGAGCGCTTGCAGCGGGAGGCCGAGATGCATGCTGCTGAGGATACCAGGAAACGTGATGAGGTTGAAACCCGCAATATGGCTGATAACCTGGCGTATACTGCGGAGAGGACGCTGAGAGAGCAGGGTGACAAGGTGCCTGCTGATCTAAAGGGGGATGTTGACAGCAAAATCGCAGCAGTGAGGTCGGCGCTATCGGGAAGCGACATAGAGGAGGTCAAGCGCGCAAGTCAGGAACTCTCCGATGCCATGCAGAAGGTGGGCGCAGCCGTCTATCAGCAGGCGGGTGCTCCTCCACCTCCTCCGGGTGGTGAGGCACCGGGTGAGGAGGAACCAGGCAAGGGCGATGAAGGCACTGTGGAGGGCGAATTCCGGGAGGTGTAATGAGGGCACAATGCTGCCTTCAACAATTTGGCAAATAAGGCGGGAATTTCCCGCCTTATTTATTTGATGTCCGTTTCGGGGCAGAGGGAACGAGAATTGACCTGAGCCAAAAAGCGGTGTACACTTTGATGAAACCCTGGCTTGCCTCGGCCTGTTTCGACTTTCAGGAGTAATGCTTGACCCGGCAAAGATGGCAAATCTGCCCTCCGCTTTCCTATGACGCGCTGGCACAGCGGCTTGGGGGCGAACCTTTGTCGCAGCATCAGAAAGATGCCTGCTCAGCCGAACTGCCGGAGATAACCCCATTACTTGTCCAATTGCTCCATAATCGTGGAATCGTGGATCCTGCTGAGTACGCGCTCTTCCTCGTTGCTGACGAGAGGCTGGCACATGCGCCCCTCCTCCTCCCAGATATTGACAAGGCTGTGACCAGGATCCTCCGCGCCCTGCTTGGAGACGAGCTCATTGCTGTGTTTGGAGACTTCGATGCCGACGGCATTACTGGCACTGTTCTATTGGTACAAGGTATCTCGCAGATGGGGGGCAGGGTTGTTCATTACATCCCTCACCGCCTGGATGAGGGTCACGGGCTGAACGCCCCTGCTCTAAGGAGCCTGAGGGAGATGGG
>SOKG01000001.1 GCA_004376205.1 Dehalococcoidia bacterium
CAGGGGGCAGGAAGAGCGGGTTTCTGGTGATGCAGAGGAAGCTCCAGTGATTGAGAGCCCTGAATAAGCTCTCGTGTGGCGCGCGTTCGCCATTATGCAGGTCAGGCCTCCTTCAACATCGGGGCTCTTCCTCTTGTGAATAGAACGGGGTACACTATGTCGCTCACACAACAGGGAATCCAAACTGCAAGGAACAAGAATAACAGGATAGCAACAACTTGAATCCAACTTAGTGTTTGGCCTAAGGCCATGATGATGTGGAATAATGATGCCCATGTACTCAACAAAACATGTCCCGCGTGCGGGAATCTGGTTATGGGTCTCCAGTAACCAATTGCGAGGCCCAAGAATGCTGCGGGATTTGTTAGCAGCGGTTCTTCGATAAAACCGATATGGATTCCCTTGTTGGGTAGATCAAGCAAGGTTTCCCCAAGATAAGGAATAATCGAGTCACTTAGCGTTGCTATGCTGATGGCACCGGTGTAGCCAATCAAGGCCGCTACCCAAATGTTGCGCTTCCCATATCTCACATACAAGGACGTTGTGACAAGCGCGCTCAAGAAAACGTGAGCTGGATGCAACACATAGAAAATATCCTGTGAAACTGGAGAGATTTGGGACAGAAAATCGCCAAAGACTATTATGACCATGACAATGATCCCTGTTACCGCTCCAAGAGCAGTGAAGGGAGCATGGCTCTTGAGTTCACCTGCTATCTGCTTGATCATGGGTTGCCTGTTGCATTAGTGAATGGGCAATTGATAGGTACTCTGAATGACGAGACCAACAAATAAACGCTGCTTCAGCAGAGCCTTGGAGGTCTATGCGGAGGCTATCTTCTGGCAGTTGTGGCAGCGGCCTGCGAACTCAAGAAGATGGCCCTCGATCTCGAAACCGGTCACCCGCGATAGTCTCTGCACCAGCTCACTGAGGTCGCAATCGGTAAAGTCAGCCACTGTGCCACACCCGGAGCAGATGAGGTGGTGGTGGTGCTCTTGAGGCCTTCTCATTAAATAGCTTCGGCAGTTGCCGCCGGAGTGCACCTCACAGATGAGCCCGAGCTTGTCAAGTATATCAAGAGTACGGTATATAGTTACCAGCCCGATGCCGGGGTGTTCGTGACGCACCTTATCGTATATGTCGGCTGGGGTAAGGTGGTCATGGCTGAGGGCGATTGCATCCAGCACCGCGCGCCGCTGCGGGGTGAGCTTGTAGCCCTGCTGTCTGAGGATGGCTGCTATTCTCTTCTCAGTAAACATCATCTCAGTTGCTAAATGAAAACCATTTTCAATTACACTTATAGCACGACTGCTCTTTGTTGTCAAGGAAACCGGGGGATTTGGGAAGAGGGGCTTCACTCCCATCCTTCGCCTCGCGGGAGGGAGTCAGAGGGAGGGGATTCAGGGTGGAGAGGGTGGGAGATGGCGATTGACCTAGCTGCGTTTTTCGAGACTACTCCTTGTTGAGCTTGTCTCCGAAATCTTCCAGCTTTTGCTCCAGTTCTTTTTGTCTCAGTGAGATGGTGAAGTCGCCTCTGGTTCTCTCGAGGACGCCTCGTACCATGTCGGTTGTCCGTCTCAAGCCGCCGGTCAGGGCATCGTGGAAGTCGATTGTTACTAAAAGGCTGTAGATGTCGTCCATGGCCTCGAGTATTTCCTCGCAGCGGTCGATGCGGCCTTCCCTGAGGGTATCGAGCAGATGTCTCCTGAGCTCGCCTGCTGCCTCACCAAGACCGTTGAGGTAGGCAGCGTAGCTGATGCTGAGCTCATCGGGGTCGGGCAAAGTCTGTCCTGATACCAGCGCCAGGGTGATGCAGGCCTCGGCATACTCCTTTTGGGCGTTGCGGACGAAGCCGCCGTGGAGAAGCTCTCCGTGCTGAGCTAGCGTGCGGCTCATCTCCTCTACGTTGGCCCGTGACGAGTTGATGAGCTCTCTGGCCTGGTCGTATTCCCCGCGATGCACGGCGCGGATGGCATTGGCACTGAAGCGGATGGATTCACGGGAAAGCCTGAGCCCCGTCTCCCGGGCGCTGTCCTCGGTGCTGAAGTAGGAGCACACCTTTTCCCCAATTGAGTCAAGTTTTGAAGTGGGCCTGGTCATCTATCTCTCACCCCCTATTCTCGCTGCAAGCCTTCGGCTAGCTTCCTTAACGTCATTGGCCCCGAGCACAGCACTGACCACGGCAACCGCATCGGCGCCGGCATTTATGACCTCAGCGACATTATCCTCGTTTATCCCACCAATGGCAACCACAGGGACCGACACCTTCCCTTTCATCTGGCGCAGGGTCTCGGGCCCTGCGAGCCTTGTACCTGGCTTCGATGGAGTGGGATAGATTGAGCCCACGGCGACATAATCAGCGCCCTGCTCTTGAGCTTTAAGTGCCTCGTCCAGGGTGGCCGTGGAAGCGCCCAGGATTCTGTCAACGGGTAGCAACCTTCGGGCAATGGGAAGAGGCAAGTCCTCCTGCCCCAGATGGAGGCCATCGGCATCGGAGGCGAGGGCGACGTCCAGGTGGTCATTCACAATAAAAAGGGCGTTGGATTCGGTGCAGAGCCTTTGCAGCTCTTGGGCCAGAGGTATGAGCTCGCCTTTAGGGCGAATCTTGTCGCGAAGCTGGATGACAGTGGCTCCTCCTTGAATTGCCTGCCGCGCGGCCTCAACCTCGTTTTGTCCCGCAAGTGCCTCGGCATCTAGGATTAGATACAGCCCGGTTATTTTCTTTGTCTTGTCGTGGCGACTTAGCTTCAAGAATATCCTTTGCTCCAGATCGTAGAGTGTGAACCGGGTACTCTTCAGTTTCTCCCAGTCCAGACCAAAGTCCAGACCGGGAATTTTGGTGATCTCTTCCAGTACTCGCAACGATTGCTGAACACGACTTGAGTTGGCTCTGACCAGGCTGGCAACATCGGGCCGTTCCCCTTCGCTGTCTACCTCTAAAGAAGCACCCACATCTTCCCCTGCCTGGCGAGCGTTGAGGAGTTCCTCCTGAAACGACCGCTCTTTGGGGAGTAGCTCGTGACGTAACGCCTTGAGCTGTTCGCTGAGATCGGAGTCATTCAAGGTGAAGCGGCTTATGTCCTCGAGAAGGCGCAGCCCCTCCCCGATACGGTTGAGATTGGCATCCAGAATACGCAGCATATTGAGGTAACCCTAGAGTTGATCCTTGAGGGTCTTGGGCAATTCGCCTTCCCTGGCAGCGGCGATTGTCTCCTTGACCCCGGCGAAGGTATCCCGGTACTCTTCGCTGTCCATGTCTACGCCCAATTCCTTGAGCCTCTTTTCCGTGTGTCGCCCGATGTTGCGTGGGTCCTTGTAGTAGTCAGGGTTCTTGGGGAACATGGTAGGTTCCCCAGATTCCTCGTAGACTGTCTGCGCTGACTTGTGGTAAGCAAACCCCGAAATGCAGCGCTCGAGGTTGTCGCTGCCGCAGGCAGGGCAGGTAGGGCTCAAGGGATCGCTAACGGTCCTCACGAAGAAGCTCGCTTTCTGTTGACAAGCGTTGCAGCGAAACTCATAGATAGGCATGGTTGGTCGCTCCGTTTAGTCTTCTCCTCTCAACTCGGGCGGTTTTATCGCCTCCATTACCTCGGAGATGTCCTCGCCTGCCTCCATCCTGTCCACAAGCTCCTCAGTTTCAGGAGTGATGTCTTCATCGGCAGCCCGGCTCATCTTGCGGCTCCATTCAGCGAGCGCACGAGGGTCATTGTGCATCAGGCCTCGAGTGAGCTTGGAGTCGGAGAGGATGTCATCGTAGACGCTCTTATCTGACTTGGACCTGCGGACAGCGAATCTGGAAAAGATGCGGTCAAGGTTCTTGCTGCCACATTGGGTACAGGTTGGGTTCGGGGGGGAGGAGAAGCCCTGGACAAACACCTCCACCCTGCGTCGGCAGCTATTACAGCGATATTCATAGATTGGCATGGAAGGTCACCTCGCCAGCATTCATCTCGCCTGCGTTCTAGCTTGAATTCTATCACAATGGAGCCACCGAGTAAACTTGTGGGTACTGATATAGGGTCATGCTATAATGTAACCGAGGCTTGCCCTTGAGTCGCGATATGGACAGTGCTTCAACAGGCCAGCTGGGAGTTACTCAGTGTGGTAATGTAGAGTTCAGATGGGGGCAACGAACCTATGTGATGGGAGTTGTCAACGTTGCCCCTGATTCCTTCTCCGGCGACGGGCTGCGCGATGTGGACGCTGCCGTTGCTCAAGCGCAGCGGTTTGTCGCTGAGGGAGCTGACATTATCGATGTCGGTGGGGAGTCTACTCGTCCCGACTCCATCCCTATATCCATTGAGGAAGAGCTGAAGCGGGTGCTGCCGGTAATCGAGGAGTTGGCAGGCGGACTGCCCGTGCCGGTAAGCATCGACACTTATAAGGCGACGGTCGCGCGAGAGGCAGTAGCAGCAGGAGCACGAATGATCAACGATGTCTGGGGGCTGAAGCAGGAGCCGGAGCTGGCACAGGTGGCAGCAGATAACGGGGTACCGCTCGTCATTACACAGAATCAGAGGGGCGCTTCCTTTCACCAATTCTTTCCCGAGCTTGTCTCTGACCTCAAGAGAAGCATACAACTGGCGCTGAAGGCTGGGGTTGATTGGAATAACATCATCATTGACCCGGGGGTCGGCTTCGGTAAGACGGTGGAACAGAACCTGGAGATTGTCCGCCGCTTATCAGAGCTGAGGTCAATCGGACGGCCTATCCTTCTGGGCACCTCGCGTAAGTCGTTTATCGGGCTTGTGCTCGACCTCCCCATCGACCAGCGGCTGGAGGGAACAGCGGCCTCGGTGGCCATTGGTATTGCCAGTGGCGCTGATATAGTCAGGGTGCACGACGTGGGTCAGATGGTTCGAGTTGTCAGGATGAGCGATGCTATCGTCAGGGGAAGCCCTTCCTGACTGGAGATCGAGATGGCAGATTCAGACTTGAGCCTTGAGCTGCCAACCGTATACTTGGGTCTAGGTTCCAACCTGGGAGACAGGATGGGTAGCCTGACCATGGCCCTAGAGCGCTTGTCTCAAAGGGCGACCATCAGGGAGGTCTCCTCTGTTTACGAGACTGAGCCTTTAGGCTTCAAGGAACAGCCATTGTTTCTCAATGCGGTTGTAGCAGCAACGACCGAACTGAGGCCCTTTGAGCTTCTACGTTTCATAAAGCAAATCGAAAGCGATCTTGGGAGGAAGGCTGGCTTTCGCAATGCTCCTCGACCTATCGACATAGACATTCTCTTCTATGGAGAGTTGGTGACCCAGACCCCCGGGCTTACCATCCCGCATCCCGGTGTCGCCGAACGTGCTTTTGTGCTCGTCCCCCTTGTCGAGATCGCCCCTGAATTTGTTCATCCTCTCAGCCAGAGGAAGGTTGTTGATTTGCTGGCTGAGGTGGATGGGCTTGGTGGAGTGAGAGGAGTGGGGGGATTGAGTCTGAAGGGAACAATTAACTAGTTGGCGGAGGGCATATGTACCAAGTGTCAGTAAGGCAGCACTTTGACGCTGCCCACTACCTAAGAGGCTATGGTGGTAAATGTGAGGAGATGCATGGTCATCGCTTTGAGGTTGCGGTTACTCTGGAGTCTGAAGGTCTTAACGATATCGGCATAGCCTTCGACTTTGCGGAACTCAAGAAGCACCTCGAAGAGGTACTGAAACGGTTTGATCACGTCTGCCTGAACGAGATATCACCCTTCGATAGTATCAATCCTTCCTCGGAGAATATCGCTGTAACCGTCTATCAAGAAGTAGTTGGGCGGCTGAGTGGGGTTGCAATCTCCCGTGTTGAGGTTTGGGAGGCTCCGGAGTCAAGGGTGGCCTATATCCCGTAGCGATGGTTCGGATCAGTGCTGTTCAGAGGACAAAGCTGGGGTGCTCTGTTCTTCGGGTTGATGCTTAGGGGTCTCTTCAATCCTGGTAGACGCCATCAGTCGGCCAATAGAGAAACCTATTCCCAAAGCTGCCGAAAAGCCAATGATCACGGGAGCAGCTATTGCCCAGAAGCGCCAGGGCTCACCAGCGACTAGCCCCCATATGAATAGACCGGCAAGAACAAGGCAGCCTACGCTGATGATCGCCCCCCCAATTCGAAACTTGGCCATCACGTGTTGTTACCTCCTAACCTTGGTCTTTGAAAGGATCGCGGAAGACGACTTGCATTGAATTAGTGTGCCTTAATCACGGAGGTCTGGGGGCAGCAGATTAGGGATAGCGTCATTGATTGGATAAGTCTCAGGGCACTGAGTGCACTTTAGCGATCCTGTGATTACCTCGTTCTCGTCCTCCTCGGTGACCTCGAGCTGAAGGGGCCCTTTACACATTGGGCAAGCCAAAATATCCATCAACTCTCTCTTCATAGCACCTCTCTTCGTGAAGCTCCCTAATTGTGCCTAATTGTAGTTTACGATAGGAGAATTGTCAATCAGATGACGAGGTTCAAGCTGTACGGCTATGGTCTGAATCTCCGGGAGTCGCTATCAAGGTGTTGCTTCCAATAGGGTGGGAGAGCGGTTTGGGGCAAATCCCCAATTGCCGATAGGCCAGATGATGAGCCACGCCTTGCCTACTATGTTTTTGCGGGGAATTCCCAGAGGGTCGGATACACTCCGGGAGTCGAAGCTGTTGAGACGGTTGTCTCCCATGACGAAGTAGTGGCCCTCGGGCATTGTCCAGGTTCCAAATCTGTTGCCGGGATCTGCTGAGTCCAAGTACGGTTCATCTAGTTGATCGCCGTCAATATGGACGGTGCCATCCCTTCTTACCTCTATTGTCTCGCCGGGGAGCCCGATCACCCTCTTGATCCGGTCGAACTTCGGCTGATCCGGTGCATGGAAGACGATGACGTCGCCTCTGCTGGGATCGCGCCCAAACCAATAGGCCGTTTTGTTAACCAGAACGTACTGACCAGTGTGCAGATTCGGCTGCATGCTCGAGCCTTCGATCCTGAAGTTCTGTAGTATGAAATGCAGGACGAGGACGGCGACAACTGCCAGGAGAATGATCGGGAGAATCTCGCGCAAGACAGGTCTCATCATTTCACCTTTGCCCTTATCACGGGGTTAGAACGCACAAGCCAAACATGGTAGAATTGACACGGCTTTGGCCGAGCTAAGTTTAGTATAAATAGAAGGTAGCTCTCCAGTCAAGCGCGGCCAGGGTTCACCATACCTCGCAAACGGAGTGTTGATGGAAGAACAGGAATTGATATCGAGAAGTCGAGCGGGAGATGTTGAGGCTTTCAACCTGCTGGTTGAGCAATATCAGCGCTTGGCCTATAACCTTGCCCTGCGGATGCTGGGTAATACCGAGGCAGCCGAGGATGCTACTCAGGACACATTCCTTTCCGCATATAGAGCCATCGGCAAGTTTAGAGGTGGCAGTTTCAAGGCCTGGATCTTGCGCATAACCGCCAACTCCTGTCACGACAAGATGAGGGTGGCTCAGCGCGCGCGTGTTACATCCTTGGATACCCTGCTGGAGGTGTCAGGAGAACTCCCTGTAGGGGATAATGCTGAGTCTCCGGAGGACTATGTCCTGCGCCGGGAGTTAGGCCGATTCCTTAACGAGGGCCTAGTCCATCTACCCCAGGACCAACGTTTGGCGGTAATACTCTGTGATATTCAGGGACTGAGCTACGAGGAGATATGTCAGGCTACGGGCAGTTCCCTGGGTACTGTGAAATCACGGCTGAACAGGGGGCGGGCCCGGCTGAGGGACTTCTTGCTCCAGCGCAGGGAACTTTTGCCGGCTGAATTTCGTCAAGATAAGTAAGAGAGGTTGTGTAGCCATGTTTCTAGGTGGAAGAAAGACACGATGCCATAAAGTTCGGGGTATGCTCTCTGAATACATTGACAGCCGCCTCGATAGCGAGGACCGGGGTGACGTTGAGCGTCACCTCGAGATATGTGAGGCTTGCTCGAACGAGCTTGAATCGTTGCAGATGACGGTGCAGCTACTCAACCGGGTGCCACTGATGCCAGCACCGAGGTCGTTTGCCATAAGCGAGGTCGGGACTGGCCGAGTAAGCATATTCGAGCCACAAAGGCTCGGTTGGCTGCGCCCAGCAACTGCGTTCGCCACCGTCGCCCTCATCGCATTGCTTATAGTAGATTTCTTACAGGTTGTCCCACATGACCAGATAATGTTGTCGCCTACTCCTCAAGGGGAAGAGTATATGATCGAATCGAGAGGTGATGAGCCCGCTGAGGCCATTCCTGAGCCAGCCCCGGCCCCTGGGGAGGAGGCTCCGACAGAGGACGTCACTTCTTCCGATGAGTCTGGGCTAGGTGTTACTTATGAAGGTGAGGGGGAAATCTCGGGTGAGTCGGCAGCAGGTTGGCCATTGCGCCAGATCGAGATAGCCATGGGGGTGCTGGTTTTTGCCTCGGTTGCCCTGATGCTCTTCGCAAGGCGACGTCGAAGGTGGAGCAGGGTATAGATGGTATTAGAAGGCGGCTAAGTGGTAGTATCTGAAAATGTACCTGTTGCCCCTGATTCGGGGCGATGAACAGAAAGGGGGTAGAAATGAAAAAGGGTTTGTTGTTGGTCTTGAGCTTTGTTCTGTTGGTTGGCCTGCTGCTGGTTGGTTGCGAGTCGGAGGAGAGCGAGGCTGCTGAGGAGGGGGAGGGACTTGCAACCCCACAGGATATCCGGGCTCTGGTGGCGAGCGAAAGCTCGCAGCAGACAGGGGTCTGGGTAACTGGCACGGGGACGGTGGCGGTAACTCCTGATGTGGCTATCCTCCGCTTGGGGGTCGAGGCTGAGGCAGCGACCGTTACCGAGGCCCAGAGCGATGCCGCGGTGGCAATGACAGAGGTCATGTCTGTACTCAGTGCGAACGGCGTTGCCGAGAAGGACATCCAGACTCAGTGGTACAGTATCTATCCGGTGAGGAAATGGATTGATGACACCAATGAGCAAATCACGATTGGCTTTAGGGTGACCAATACGGTGACGGCAAAGATCAGGGACATCGGCAAAACCGGCGCCGTCATCGATGCTGTAGCCGAGGCGGGTGGCGACCTGACCCGGATCGAGGGCAT
>SOKG01000028.1 GCA_004376205.1 Dehalococcoidia bacterium
AGGGCATCACGCTATCGCCAGCGAGGAAGGTGACGGCACGCGCGTGCTCAGCCACTATCCTCATCGCCCGATCCGTTTTCTCATCCTCACCGTATCTGCGCCCTGTCAGCTCAGAGACTCGCTGCATGATGGGAGCAAAGAGGTCGGTTTCGTAAAAAGAGCGCTTGCCCTGGAGCACCGCCGCCGTCCGTTCCAGGCCCATCCCGGTGTCTATGTTCTTCCTCGGCAGCGGTGTACGCTTGCCTTCCGAGTCTTGAAAGTATTCGGTAAACACCAGGTTCCAGATTTCGAGGAAACGCCCGCAATCGCAGGCAGGCGAACAATCGGGCCCACAACTGTACTCCTCGCCGTAATCATAGTGAATCTCGCTGCAAGGTCCGCAGGGCCCGCTCTCACCGGCAGGGCCCCAGTAATTGTCCTTCTCCCCATATCGGCCTATGCGCTCCGCTTCTACCCCCACATCCTGCCAGTGTTGAAATGACTCATCATCGTCGAGGAAGATGGTAATCCAGAGCTTCTCCTTAGGGAGCTTGAGCCAATCGATGACAAACTCCCAGGCCCACGCGATAGCCTCCTTCTTGAAATAGTCACCGATGCTGAAATTGCCCAGCATCTCGAAGAAGGTCAGGTGCTTCAGATTGCCTACCGATTCCATGTCGGTGGTTCGGAAGCACTTCTGACACGATGCCAGCCTTGGCGAGGGGGGAACTGCCTCTCCTGTGAAATAAGGCTTGAACTGGACCATGCCGGCGCTGGTCAAAAGGAGCGTGGGATCCCCCACAGGGACAAGGGACGAGCCGGGAACAACCATGTGCCCCTTCTGTTCAAAAAAAAGGAGAAACTTCTCCCTGAGTTCATCGCCGGTCATATTCTCTCCGAAAAGGTCTATTTTCCTCTACATTTTGCGATTTTAGACCAACCGCAGCTACATGTCAATTTGAGACAAGCAGGCCGCATTCGGTTGACAACCCAAGAGGGTTATGCTAAATTTCAGTCATGCTGTCCTCCCCTAAGCATGATCAAGCCAGTAGCTATCTCATTGAGCTATGCCAGGAGTTGCTCTCCGAAAGGCGACTTATCCAGATCAGTAATCGAGGTCCTGTTGATTATCGCATCGGCAAAGACGGCACACTGCAGCTAAATCGGGGCAGCGGCGGGGTTGTGACCGCCCTCAGCGCCATCAGTAAATATGTGGAGCTTACCTGGATCGCCAGCGCTATGGGGGAGGGAGACCGCCGTGTTGCCGCCGAGCACAATGGACGCTTCCAAGTCCAGTTCCCAGGGCAAAAGCTGTACCTTCGATTCGTTACCTCCCCCAGGAACGTCTACCACAAGTATTACAACTTATTCTGCAATCCCCTACTCTGGTTCCTCCAGCATTACATGTGGAATTCACCCTATACTCCCAACATCGATGCCAAGGTCTACGATGCATGGGAGAACGGGTATGTTACAGTCAACCGTACCTTCGCCGAAGCTGCTGTCGACGAAGCAGCGCACGACAAGGTGCCCCCCTTCGTAATGATCCATGACTACCAACTGTACCTGGTCGGTGGCTATATTCGTCGCCAGATGCCGCAAGCCATCCTGCAGCATTTCATCCATATCCCCTGGCCTGCCTCCAGCTACTGGTACCTTTTCCCCGAACCGATGCGCAAGGCGATCCTGGAAAGCCTCTGTGCCGTCGACATCGTGGGTTTGCAGACCAAACGCGATGTACACCACTTCTTGCACACCTGCGAGGTGTTCCTGGATAAGGCTGAGGTCGATTATGAGAGCAATACTATAGCCCTGGGAGGTCATCAAACCAGGGTCGCTTCCTATCCCGTCTCCATAGATGTCGCTGCACTGCAGCGACATGTGCGTTCGCCCAGGGTTCGCGATTATGAGGAAAAGCTGCGCGCCCAACTGGGGGAACAGACTATCGTGAGGGTCGACCGGGCAGAGCCTAGCAAGAATATCATCCGCGGCCTGAAAGCCTTCGATACACTACTGGAGCGCTATCCCGATCTATTGAACCGAGTCAAGCTAATGTGCTTCTTGGTTCCCTCCCGATCTGGGATAAAACAGTATCAAAGATACACGCAAGATATATTCGATTACGTCGAGGCAATCAATGCCAAGTATGGAAATGAGAAGTGGCAGCCAATAAAGGTATTCTTCGAGAACAACTATGCTCAGGCAATAGCAGGCATGTGCCTCTGCGACGTGCTCCTGGTGAACCCGGTGATCGATGGCATGAACCTGGTAGCCAAGGAGGGGCCCATCGCCAGCGCCAACAATAGCGTCCTGATCCTATCGGAGTCCGCTGGCGCCCATGAGCAACTGGGAGAGCACGTCATATCAATAGCACCAACAGACGTGGAAGGACTAACCCAAGCGCTGCATGAAGCATTGACTATGGATGCAGCAGAGAGAAAACGACGAGCCGAGGCATTGAGGAAAACGATCGAAGAGGAAGACATCACGAGGTGGCTCTATCACCAATTCCAGGATATCAGGAAGCTGGCCTGCCAACTACCTCTACTACTAACCGTTTAAGAAACTGCTCGACATCGCCCACCCCATTGACAGTGAAATCCGCTTGCCTCGTAACCTGGGGTACCGTCTCCTCCCCTACGACCCCTATGGCGAGCCCCTTGAAGGGCAGACCTCTCTGGTGAAAGGCAACGAAGACGTCGACATCGGTCAGATCATCACCCAGATAAATCGCCCCGCTCAGGCGGTGCTCTCTTATTAAGGAGAACACGGCAGTCCCCTTGCTCACTTCCAGCGGCGGCCTGAGCTCGACCGCCATTTTCCCCATGCTGACTCTCAGATCGCCAGCTCTGGCCAATCCACCTACCGCCGACATAATGGCTTTCAGCGCAGCTTCGCGATCGCGGCAGCGACGGTAGTGGATAGAGGCGGTGAGACCCTTATTCTCAAAAATCATCCCTTCGATAGAGATAAGTTTACGGAGCTCATCGAGCACCGCCTTGATCCTGGCGGGATAATCTCCGACCCCGGGCACAAGCTCAACACCCCCACCAACCCATCTCTCATACCCGTGATTGCCGATGTAAACCATCTCATCAATGCCCACCATTTTCCTCGCCTCAGCGGCCGGTCTTCCTGATACCCCAACCACCACTGCCAGATGTTTAGCCAGGACGGACAGGCTCTCGCGGCAGACAGGTGAGACACGGGCCTCCGCAGAGGATGGCGCAATCACGCTGATAGTGCCATCGATATCGGTGAAAAGGCCGAAAGGAGCTAGCGATAGTAGCTCGCGTACCGAATCGAAATGGTCAAAGAGATAAGGCATGTCTTCCTTCAAGAAAGCCTGAGATTGCAGTCCAAAGGGCTGCTAGCCCTCTGTGTCCCCTTCCTCTTCTTCCTTCGCAGGAGGAAGGGTTTTCACTCACCTCTTTTTTCGAGACACCTTGCGCGGCCGGGCTTCCTCCACCACCTCTTCCTTAGGCCTGTAGCGCGGCGGGCCTCTCTCCACCACCTCTTGCTTGAGAGCGTCGCCGAAATAAACCTTGGTATGGGGCCAGGGGATCTCGATACCTTCCTCGTCGAAAGCCTTTTTGAGCCTCTTCCGCAGCTCCCCCATCACCTCCCATTGCCTGATCGGTTTGGTGTCTCCCAGTATCTTTATGTCGATCCCCGAATCTCCAAGGTTATCCACCCGCAGCACCTCAGGTGGCTTTAAGACAGCCTCGCCCCAGTACTCCTCCTCAGCCATCTCCCGCCCCACCCTGTTTATGACCTGGATCGCATGATCGAGGTCCTCGCCATAGCCCACAGAGATGTTGAGGTTGACCCTGGAGTATTCCCTAGTGAAGTTGCTGGCCACCCTGATCTCACCGTTGGGAACCACGTGCACGATGCCGTCAAGGTCCCTCAGTATCGTTCTCCTTATATTTACCTCCTCCACCAACCCGGCGATGTCAGCGATCCTTACCACATCACCTTTGCCATACTGGTTCTCGATTATGATAAACAGCCCGCTCAACACATCCCTGACCAGGCTCTGGGCGCCGAAGCCGATAGCGATGCCCACGATGCCGGCGCCAGCGAGCAGGGGACCGATATTCACCCCTAGTTCCGAGAGGATCATGAAGGCAGCCATCACCCAGACCACCGCCGCAACAACCTGGCTAAGGAAGCTGCTCATGGTCTCTGCCCTCTTCCTGAGCTCTTCCCGGGGGCGGCGTTTCCCCCTGATAACGCCCCTCTCCACCACCCTGTGGATGAACCTCTTCACAATCTGATGAGCGGCTACCGCCAGGGCGACGATGATGGCGATCCGAACCCCATTACTCCCCAGCCAGCCCCCGATGGCTCTGCCAGCGGGTGATAGGTCCACTCCAAACCGGGGAAGAAGCGCGAACACCAGGGCGGCAACGATGACTGCTGTGCCTATCCAGATGACAACCCGACTCACGGTACGAGACAACCGCTGTTGCTCCTCCCCGGTCAGGGCCAGTTTTGTTCTCGCCAGTATCGACTTAACCACCCGAGGCATTATTCTCCTCAGTGCAACATAAGCCAGGATAGCCACAACCAGGGTGACCAGCAACCACACACCCTGTTCTGAGAACCAGTCGCCAACCCTGCCCCAGTCGATGTTGCCAAAGGGATTCTCCATGGTCTATCACCTCCATGCGCCAGGTTCCGAGAGCGTGGGCACAGTATATCAGCAAGCCACAGGTGGAGCAAGGGCTTTGTCTAGCGGATAAAGGCAAGTGCGGTTCATCTCGCTGTCGGGCAGGGCTATAGCTGATGCCGCGGCCTATACTGGAGTGCCTCGGCGAGATGGCTGGCATCCACAGTCTCAGCGGCAGCAAGGTCAGCGATGGTGCGAGCCAGCTTGAGGATACGGTGGAAGGCACGTGCCGAAAGATGTAGTTGGTTCATCGCCGCCTGCAGCAGGCTTTGCGCAGGGGGCTCCACCTGGCAAAACTCACGCACCTCCAGGGGAGTCATGTCGGCATTGCAAACAAGCCTGGTACCCTTAAGGCGTTGCTGCTGGATTAGGCGTGCTTGCTCAACCCGCTGCCTCACCATCTCCGAGCCCTCACCCATCCGGTCATCAGCGAGTTTATCGTAATCGACACGGGGAACCTCAGCGAAGATATCGATACGGTCAAGCAGTGGCCCGCTGATGCGCCTCTGGTATCGAGAGACCAGCATCGAGGAACAGGTGCATTCCTTAACCGGATCGCCGTAATATCCGCAGGGGCAGGGGTTCATCGCTCCCACCAGCATGAAGTTTGCGGGAAAGGTGACACTGCCCTGAGCACGACTGATTGTCACCACTCTGTCCTCCATAGGTTGACGCAGGACCTCGAGGTCGGCATGTCCGAACTCAGGAAGCTCGTCGAGAAAGAGAACACCCCGGTGGCTGAGGCTTATCTCACCGGGCCTTGGCCAGCGACCGCCGCCGACAAGCCCGGCATGTGATATAGTATAGTGTGGTGACCGAAACGGGCGCTGCCTGATGAGCGGCGTATCCTGAGGAAGAAGCCCGCTCACGCTATAGATCTTGGTCACCTCCAAAGCCTCTTCAATGTCCATTTGGGGCAAGATAGAAGGCAGCGACCGGGCAAGCAGTGTCTTGCCGCTCCCCGGTGGCCCGCTCATGACAACGTTATGCCCCCCAGCAGCAGCCACCTCCAGTGCCCGCTTCACATGCTCCTGTCCCTTGATGAGGGCAAGATCAGTAGTCGGCCATGGCGCTTTCCCCACCTCACCCGCGACCTCCTCTTCAACATAGCTAGAGATAACCGCTTCGCCACGGAGGTGACCTGCCAGTTGGGACAAGGAGGATACGGGAATAATGTTAACGCCTTGCACCAGCGAGGCCTCTTTGGCGTCAGCAGCAGGGACGAAAACCGTGAGAATTTCCCCCTCCTTGGCAAGATCGACCATAGAGATAATGCCTTGAGTATGCCGCAGGCCGCCATCCAGGGAGAGCTCGCCGAGGAAAAGCATCTGGGAGGTATCAACTGAGACCTGCTCCGAACTGAGTAATACACCAACTGCAATCGGGAGATCATAGGCGGGGCCAGCTTTCTTGAGGTCAGCGGGGGCAAGGTTTACCGTTATCCGCTTCATAGGAAACTGGCACCCTGAGTTCCTGATGGCAGAGCGAACCCTTTCTCTGGCCTCCTGTACCGCAGTATCGGGCAGTCCAACGATAGTCATTGAGGGTAATCCACTCGAAATATCAACCTCAACCTCAACCTCTTGAGCATCAAGGCCTACTACGGCAGCAGTTTTCACCTTCGCTAACATGCCACTAGCTATACCTTTTGCATATTCGCGCCCCATTATAGCAGTCAAAATCCCGTGGTACAAACCTATATTTCAAGGATCAATGGATAGACAGGGACAAAAAGAGGGGTACAGGGGGGATGGGCCAGTACTGCGCCAGACGAGCAGCAGCAGTGCTTGCTACCGGTACACCACCACAGGGGCATTCGCCAAATACAGTAGCAGCTTTACCCTAGACAAAGTATACTTTATAATAGGGATGCGTCTTCCTCTCGGAGCATGAATGAAAGGAAGCAATCAGGATAGAGCACATGGTCAACGAGTCACTGATAGAGGGGGCTACGCCCGACATAACATACAGCGTCTTCTCTTCCGAGGCTTGGCGCAGGGCAACAACCTCCGTGCCCAAGGAGATGGCGTTGACCATCTACATAGATGACGAGGAGTTGGTAACCATATTGTGCACCCCGACCAAACTGATACCACTCGTCATCGGGTTCCTTTACACGGAGGACATAATTGCTGATAAGGGCGACGTGGCGAGTATGCGCATGTGTGAGGAGGAATCACTGGCCGATGTCAGACTGAGCAAGCCTGGATACACCTTGCCAGCACGGCGCACTATTTCCTCTGGCTGCGGAGGTGGAGTCAGCTTTGCAGCAGAGAGACAGAAGGTGGATTCCTCTCTGGTTGTCACGCCCGGGGAAGTATTATCCCTGATGAAGCAATTGAATGAGCAAGCGGAGCTATATCGGTTTTGCGGAGGCGTACATACCTCGGCGCTGGCTAACACCGGGAATCTGATGGTAGTCGCTGAGGACATCGGGAGACATAATACACTGGATAAGATCATGGGCGAATGCCTGTTGACAGAATTGTCAACCAGGGATAGGCTATTGCTAACTACTGGCCGCATCTCCTCGGAGATGCTGTCGAAAGCGGCAAAGATGGAAACACCAATCGCTGTTTCTCGCACTTCGCCCACAGACCAGTCGATTTCACTCGCCCAGGAACTAGGCATTACGCTGATTGGTTACGTACATGGCAGCCGCTTATCCGTCTACTCCCATGAGGAGCGAGTACAAGGCGCCTTGGATCAAGAATAGCTAAATCGGTGAATATGTAGGGGGGAGTCATGGCTTTTCCGACCATCGGAGCAACAGAGGCCATCATAGTACTGGTAGTAATCCTCATAGTCTTCGGCGTAGGGAAACTGCCGCAGGTTGGGGGGGCGCTCGGCAAGGGAATCCGAGAGTTCCGCAGAGGAAAGGCTGGCCTGATAGAAGAGATAGGGGAGGAAGAGGAGGAGGAAGAGGAAACCCCCAAGCGCAAAAGGGCCGCCAAGGAGCTGACCAAGGGCAAGACGAAGGCAAAGCAAAGCTAGTATTAGCTCCAAAGAGAAGCCGGATTGGCTTCTCCAACCGCAGCTTGAAAGCGACCCCCGGTAAGGTGGGACAGCGACGATGGAATTCTTTGGCATGGGCCCCCTGGAGATACTCCTCATCCTCATCGTAGGCCTGATAGCTTTCGGGCCCGGGAGGCTACCGCAGTTCGCTCGAAACCTCGGTAAAGGCATTGCCGCCTTTAAGAAGGCTACCATGGACCTAACGGCCGAGGTGAGCAAAGAGTTCGAGGACGCGGAGAAAGAAGAAAAGCAACCTTCGAAGCTGAAAGAGCAGGAAACAGACAAGACTGCGGCGGCGGAACATGAAGCTAGCGATAGCACGAGGTGAGGCATCCGGCAGTGAGCAAAAACGACAAGCAGATGACATTCACCGGTCATCTCACCGAATTGCGCCAGCGCCTGATTAAGTCCGTCATCGCCCTGGTAATTACCACCATCATCGCCTTCATATTCGCCAGGTATATCTTCGACTTCTTGATTCACCCGGCACCCGATGATATTAGCCTCATCTTCACCGAGATGACGGGGATGATTGCCACCTACTTCAAGGTAGCCCTGATGGGTGGCTTAGTCCTCGCGATGCCCGTACTCGTCTACCAGGGTATAATGTTCGTCTCTCCTGCGCTTACCCGCCGAGAGAAGAGGTATGTATATATGGCTCTGCCCTGGATAACACTTATGTTCATCGCGGGATTTGCCTTCGCGTACTTTGTACTGGTGCCGCCAGCAACCAATTTCTTGCTTAGCTTTATGACTGATGTCGCCAGACCGGAGATCAAGATCGATAACTATGTTTCAATTGTAACCAGGTTACTTGTAGCCATCGGGGTTGTCTTCGAGACCCCGGTGATCATAACCTTCCTGGCGAGGCTTGGAATCGTCACGCCGGAAATGCTTTCCCGCAGGCGCAGGTGGGCGATCGTTGTGGCCTTCATTCTCGCCGCCATAATCACTCCCACCTTCGATCCAATCAATCAGAGCCTGGTCGCCATTCCACTAATCATCCTCTACGAGCTGAGCATCTGGCTGGCCAAGATTGCCTATCGAAAGAGGGCCGAGGCCGCTGAATCCTCGGACTACCTGTCATAACGCCATAGAGGCACACCGCACAAACCGCCCATGCCAAAACCGGTGACCCCCTGCAATCTCAGGAACAAGCACGTTTGAAATTAAGTCCATATGTGCTAAGATGTCTGTCGTGGATAGAATGGAAAACAGGTTTCGCTCCCTTCCCAGCGTGGACAGGCTAATGTCTGAGGATATGATTAAGCAGCTCAGGGATGAATATCCCCATGATCTGCTAGTAGACTTGATTCGCCAACATCTGGAACAGGATCGAGTCTCGATCGCCCTCGGTAATCCATGCCCTTCTATCAATGAGATCGTGGAGTCAGTTTACGCCCGAGCGCAGGCACTGGCATCTCCCAACCCACGCCCTGTCATAAACGCCTCAGGGGTCATACTTCATACTAACCTGGGGCGCGCACCCCTCAGCCAAGAAGCAATTGCAGCTATGGCTCTGGTCAGCAAGGGTTATTGCAACCTTGAGATCGACCTTGACAGTGGAACTAGAGGCTCTCGCAACATCCACATCGAACAGGTCTTGTGTCAGCTAACGGGAGCCGAGGCTGCGCTGGTGGTTAATAACAACGCATCTGCGGTGCTGCTAGGCCTTACCGCCCTCGCTAAAAGGAGAGAGGTTATCGTCTCCCGAGGTCAAGCGGTGGAGATCGGCGGCGGCTTCCGTATCCCGGAGGTAATGAAACAAAGTGGGGCAAAGCTGGTAGAGGTAGGAACCACCAATTCCACCTATGCCCAGGATTTTGAACAGGCGATCGGCCAGCGGACAGCGGCGCTACTGCGAGTTCACTCCAGCAACTTCAAGATAGTGGGGTTTGCTCATGTTGTCACCCTAGAGGAGCTGGTGGCACTAGGCAACCGATATGAAGTGCCTGTGTTCGATGATCTGGGTAGTGGCTGCTTTCTGGACACCACTGAGTTTGGCCTGGACCCAGAGCCTATGGTACAACAAAGCATCTCCCTTGGCGTCGGCCTAGCCTTCTTTTCCGGGGACAAGCTTGTCGGAGGCCCTCAGGCAGGGCTCATAGTCGGCAAGAAGCACCTCGTTGACAAACTGAAAAAGCATCCCCTGGCTCGAGCGGTGCGAATCGACAAAGTAAGGCTGGCTGGCTTGGTGTCTACACTGATTCCCTACCTGAAGGGTGAAGCGGTAAACAACATCCCTGTGTGGCGCATGATATCCGCCCCACTCGATGAGATGGAGAGGCGGGCTACACATTGGGCCCAAGCGCTCGGTGACCTAGCCCAGGTGATAGAAGGAGAGAGCATGGTGGGAGGCGGCAGCCTGCCCGGGGACACCTTGCCCACCAGGCTTGTCGCTGTTGGCAAACAGGGCAAGAAGAGGGGGCAAAACGTAGCACAGATATTGGCTCAGAGACTGAGAACCCAGGAGCCTCCCGTGGTGGGGCGCCTCAGCGGAAGTATTCTGCTCCTCGACCCGCGCTCGGTCCTTCCCGAAGAGGACCAGGCTGTTCTCCAGGCACTTCGCAGCGCAGTCGCCAGTTTGCGGCGCGACTAACGCTTTGGGTGTATCCATCTTTCTCGCATAATGACTTTGGCCAGAGAGAGAATCACGTGTTTGTACTCGGCACTGCAGGTCATATAGATCACGGCAAGTCAGTGTTGGTGCATGCCCTGACGGGGATAGACCCCGACCGGCTACGAGAGGAAAAGGAGCGGGGCATGACCATCGACCTCGGCTTCGCCTGGCTGAAGTTGCCCAGCGGGCAGGAAGTGGGTATCGTCGATGTCCCCGGTCATGAGCACTTTATAAAGAACATGCTAGCTGGCGTAGGTGGAATCGACCTGGCCCTGTTCATCGTTGCTGCCAACGAAGGGGTGATGCCTCAAACCAAGGAACACCTGGACATCCTCGATCTGCTCGGGGTAGGGAAAGGAATCGTAGCCATCACCAAGAAGGACCTGGTAGACGAGGAGTTGCTGAGCCTGGTTACCATGGAGATAGAGGAGCTAATAAGCTCAACAACATTGTCCCAAGCTCCCATCGTCGCCGTATCTGCGGTAACAGATGAAGGCTTGCCTGAACTAGTTTCCGCTATCGATCAGCTTCTAAGCTCCACTCAACCCAGGGTGGACAGCGGCAGACCACGGCTTCTCATAGACCGGGTCTTTACAATAGCCGGCTCGGGAACTGTGGTCACCGGGACATTGATCGATGGCTCGCTTCGAGTGGGGCAGGAGGTGGAAATCATCCCCTCTGGCTTGAAATCGCGTCTGCGGGGTCTGCAAACACATAAGACTCGTTTCGATACCGCTACCCCTGGCAGCCGAGTCGCAGCCAACCTAACCGGTGTTGCCACCTCACAGTTGCAGCGTGGAGATGTGCTAACCAAGCCGGGCTGGCTAGCTCCTACCACGATGTTAGCCACCAAGCTTCGCTTACTGCCCTCCCTGCGACGCCCTCTTCGCTACAACACCACCGTTAGCTTCCACACCGGGGCCAGCGAGGTAATGGCCAAGGTTCGTCTGCTGGAGAAAGAGGAGTTGAATCCCGGGGAGAGCACCTGGGCTCAACTGGCACTTGCTAAGCCGATAGCGGTGGTTAAAGGTGATCGCTTCATAATCCGCTCCCCACAGGATACCCTAGGTGGTGGCGAGGTCATCGAACCTCACACCAAGCGATATCGTCGCTATCGTCCCGCTATTATCCAGAGCCTGGAGACCAAGGAGAAGGGCACCGCGCAGGAGATCCTGGCGGCGACTCTGGAAGCAAACCAGCCCCAGGAGATAGGAAACCTGCTCCTCAATTGCGGTCTCCCTGCCAAAGAGGCAAAGCTAGCGATAGAAGCCCTGATCCAGGATAAAATGGCTATGGCCGTCGGCGCAGGAGAACACCGTCTCCTCTTTAGTGCCCTTGGCTGGGAGCATTTGCTGGAAGCAGTGACCGCCATAGTGCAGGATTACCACCGAAGATTCCCTGCTCGACCAGGCATGCCCCGAGGGGAACTGGCCAGCAAGCTGAAGCTGCCCCCCGCCGCCTTCACCACCACCCTGCACAGGCTTCTCGATGAAGGTGTTATCATCGAAGAAGAGGCAACCGTTCGCCTTCCTTCTCATCAAATCCAGCTCACCAAGGATCAGCAGGCGAAAATCGATGCCTTCCTCAATTCTTTATATCAAGACCCATATGCTCCACCTGCCGACCTTATGCCCGATACCGAGTTGGTCAATCTACTCGTCAAACAGCGCCGCGTGGTCAAGGTAAGCGACGGCGTGGTGTTTGCCGCCTCCGCCTACGATGAAATGGTTGAGAAAATCACTGACCATATCAAAGCGCATGGTAAGGTAACCTTGGGTGAGACGCGGGATCTACTCAACACCAGCCGCAAGTATGCCCAGGCTCTCTTGGAATATCTGGACCAGGAGAAGATCACCCGCCGTACAGGTGACGAACGAGTCCTGGGGACAGGGAGCCCTTAAGAGGCCCTAGATGGCGGGAGCGAATGGGAGTCGAACCCACCAAAGACACTGTTAATGCCCCTCAACGGGTTTGAAGCCCGCGGAGCCCACCGGGGCCCAGTCGCTCCCCTTCAGTCCAAGCTAGACTAGTATAAATCAAGCGCGCTCCTCAGCGCAAATCTTGGATACTTTATGTAGACACTGCCTATGCTTCACTCAGTCCAGGGGCTCAGTTGGGCCTCCCCCATCCCCTCTTCAAGCCATTCCTCCTCATCTTCGGGGCTTCCCATCTCAGCCTGTATCATCAGTCTCATTCTGAAGAACTGAAAATGTATCGTCAGCTTAGCGCTACGTCTAAAGAGCCGTAGTATGAAATCGGTCAGGAACACCATAACCCCGATCCCCAAGAAGCACCCACCAACCACCATGCCCGCAATGCCTACGCCTTCGTGATCCGAGAGGTACGCGATGATTGCCCCAGCAGCAATGAGAACGCCGATAATACACAGAAATAGACCAAAAACTCTCATTTTGTCACCTCTCTTGTCTGCCTACGACAAGTATAATACCACAAAAAGACTGTGTAGCTCCATCACTGTTCAACGTCAGCAAGTCTTCGCAAAAACGTCGCGCATTTTCCTGCGCAAGCCAAGGCCCCCGAAGTGGTACATCGGGCGCAGCGCTGACTGTTGGAACGCATGGAGTTAGCCAGCGGCTTCAACTCTATTGAGTTTCTTTGGGGAGGACAACTATATGGGGGGTAGAGGTGACCGGGTGGGGGCTGACTCTCACTGAAGCCGAGAAGACATCCTTTATATTCCTTTCGGTCAACACCTCCCGGGGTGAGCCATCGGCGAATATGATCCCTTCTTTGAGCAGAATCAGGCGGTCGAAGAACAGTGAGGCCAGGTTCAAGTCATGCATGGCGGCGATAATAGTGACACCCTGCTGCCTGTTGAGGCTCCTGACCAGTTCAAGTATCTCGACCTGATGGTTTATATCAAGATGGGCTGTAGGCTCGTCGAGGAGTAGAACTTCAGGCTCTTGAGCAAGAGCCATAGCCAGGATCACCTTTTGTTGCTCTCCTCCGCTGAGATCATTGAAATGACGCTTACCTAGTCCATCAATGCCGACAAGTTTCAGAGCACTGGCAGTTACATCACGATCCTTCTTGGTTTCCCCGGAGAGGCCGCTGACAAAGGGAGTCCGCCCCAGCAGCACCACCTCGGTAACCGTAAAGGCGAACGGGAGATGAAAGCACTGCGGCACCACTGCTACCCTCTGTGCGATCTGCCTTCTAGACAGCTTCTTCAACTTCACTTCGTCCAGCAGTACCTCTCCCTCCGCCGGGGACAGCACACCGCTGGCAAGCTTCAGTAGCGTTGTCTTGCCGCAGCCATTGGGACCGAGGAGGCCTACTATTTCTCCAGACGCTATCATCAGGTCGATGGCTTGTAGTGCAAAGCCATTGAAGTAGGAAAAGGAGACTTTCCGCATGGACAGCCCGCTTGACCTAGAATGCATACTCCCTCCTGGTGCGTCTGAGCAGGAAGATAAAGAACGGTGCGCCGATGAGAGCGGTAAAAATGCCAACGGGGATCTCCGTGGGAGCAAGCAAGGTTCGAGCAAGGGTGTCAGCGATTACCAGGAAAGCGGCGCCACCCAATGCTGCAGCTGGCAGCAGCAGGCGATGGTCTGGGCCCAGGGCTAGCCTCACTGCGTGGGGCACCACCAGTCCAACAAAGCCGATAAGCCCGCTCAAGGAAACAGCACAGGCGGTCAGAAGCGAGCCCAAAGCCAGGATGAGGATCTTCTCTCGCTCAACATTGATGCCCAGATAAGCGGCTCCCTCTTCACCCAGGGAGAAGGCATTGAGATGGAAAGCAAAGAATAGGGCTAAGACGATCCCACCCAGGATCAGAGGCGCAATTACCGCTATCTGGCTCCACTCCTGCACGGATATGCTGCCCATGAGGAAGGAGAAGACGGAGTGAAGTTTGAGTTGCAGGATATCGCTGATAATGATCAGGAGGCTCATAACCGACGCCAGCATGGCGCTCACTACGAAGCCGGCGAGTAGCATGCTAACGACAGGTGTCTTTCCTCCCACCCTGGCCAGATTATATACCAGCAGGACGGTGACCAGAGCGCCACAAAAGGCACCCAGCGGCACAAGGCCAAAGCCTGCGAAAGCAAGCCCGAGCGGCGCCATCATGGCCAGGGTGGCTCCGAGCGCGGCTCCCGCCGATGTACCAATGATGTAAGGGTCAGCCATCGGATTACGCAACAGCCCCTGAAAAAGCACGCCAGCGGTGGCTAAGGCTGCTCCCACCAGAATTCCAGCTACAACCCGGATTAACCTGATCTGGAAGATGATGGTCTCATCAGTCAGCTGCCAGGTGGGCTGAAAATCGAAGAAGGGAAGTTTGTTTAAAGTCATTTTCACGATGTCCAGCGGCGGGATCGAGACCGCCCCCACAGCACATGCAAGCAGCATCGCTCCCACGAGAGTCAGAGTCAACATGCCCAAAACCACCACCACTCGATTACGCTTTCTCATTCCCCTTCGCCTTTTGCGTCAGTTTCGCCCGGTCGATGTCAAAGAATCCGAAGCCCTCTCTCCACACCTTATCGCCATGGGTTAGGGAGATGCGCTTTTGAAAGCTGGGGCCATCGACTACCAACGTATGATATTCTCCATTTTCGCCGCAGATATGGAAATCGGGGTTCTGGCGAAAGTCTTGAAGATCGGTTATGAATTGTTCGTCTATCTTGCGCCCGAGCCATTTCCCGTCGAAGAGATCGGCCTTGAGGCAAACTACAATTGCCTCAAAACCCTCACCTATGAATCCCCTGAGGATCTCCTCCGAGTCGAGCCCCCAGAGAGGCATCAAAGCCCTAAGGCCAAACTCGCTGCAAATGCCTTCTACCCACCTCTGATGCTCAACTACATCCATGTCCCCGGTGACCAGGCCATCGATTCCCATCCCGCGAAGCTCATGCATCACCCCTCTATATACCTTTTCATAGCTCTCCCAGGTGGTCTCCCGCTGAATTAGAGGTATTCCCACCGCTTCCGATTGCATGCATATTAGTTCACGCCTTACCCCGTGGAATGAGTCCCGGCCAGACTCAGCCGATATGAAGTTGACCAAGTGGCAGACGTCAAGCCCCTCGGCTATCGCTTTCCAGCAGGCGAGACAGCTATCCTTACCCCCGCTCCAGAGACAGGCCACCTTCACTGGAACATGTCCTCCCTTTCAGTGGAATCGGGATGCCAGCTACCATGAAATAGACCTCTTCGGCGTGCTTGGCGAGCATCTGGTTTGCCAGGCCCAAAATGTCACGGTAGGCCCGCCCCAAGGGATTAGGCGGCACCAGGCCCAGGCTCACTTCGTTGGAGACGATGATGAAATGGGACGGGGTAACTTCCATAAGGGAGATAAGGGTTTCTAGCTCAGCGGTCACTCTCTTCTCCCATGTCTCGATATCGGTACTATCTCTACCCCTAAGGTTAGAGATGAGAAGCGTCAGGCAGTCGAGGACGACGACCTCGGCGTCGCCGATTTCGCTGCTTATCGCCTTAGCGACATCGGTCTGAGCCTCCAGGGTTCTCCAGGTGAAGGGCCTGGACTTCTTGTGCGCCTCGATGCGGGAATTCATCTCCTCATCAAGGGCCTCCGCCGTGGCAACATAGAGTACCCTTCGGCCAAGCCTGGCAGCGAGTTCCTGGGCGTAGCGGCTTTTTCCGCTTCTGGCCCCACCTAGAATGAATCTCACACTCATATGCCATAGCTCCAGGTTATGAGGGGAATCAGAATCAAGACCGCAACCTCGACCACTTCGTCGATTGCACCGTAGGTATCGCCGGTGAGCCCTCCAAGTTTCCTGCTGAGGTAGACTGACAGCAGCAATGAAATAAGCCAAGCGCTGGCCATCACAGCCAGCCCCTCAAGCCCCATCAGGCCTAAACATGAAGCCAGTGTGATTGCTGTGGCTATGGCCACCCTGGGCCAACTCGCTCCCTCCTTGAAGCTTAGCCCCAGTCCTTGTTCCTTCCTGGCATAGGGATACGCAAAAACCGCGTAGACTACTGTCCAGCGAGCGATCGCTGGCATAAGTATAAGTGCTGCTAGCCTCTGCCCTTCGGGCAGAAGCGTTAGGGAAACATACTTGAGCAAAATCAGGCAGATGGCCCCCACCACTCCGAAGCTTCCGACTCGGCTGTCACGCATGATCTCCAGTCTCGCCCTCGGCGAATGGCCGCCGGCCAGACCGTCACAAGTATCGATAAAGCCGTCCAGGTGGAGCGCCCTGGTGACCATGATCAAGGCAATGATTATCAGGACGTTGACCAGATTTGAAGGGAAGGCCAACCCCAGAAGCCGGTCCAGACCAAATAGGAGCCCTCCTATCACCAGCCCCACGAGAGGGAAATAGGCTAAAGACCGACCTATTTCGTGCGCGTTGACCCGTCGCCCAAAAGGGATTGCTGTCAGAAACTGAAATGCTGCTAGTAAGCCCAATCCCCGACTCTCAATCTTTGCCAACTTCAGCCTGGGAGACTCCCGCCTCAGAAAAGGTGGCCATGTCGGTCAGCACTTTGGCTGCAGCTTCAACAAGAAAGATACCCAGCGCTGCCCCTGTGCCCTCACCAAGCCGAAGCTCCAGAGCTAGCAGTGGTCTCAATCCCAGGTAGTCGAGTATTGCTTGATGCCCGATCTCCACCGAAATATGGGACGCAATGAGATAATCACGCACTATCGGTGAGAGCCCAGCGGCGATAAGCGCAGCGGCTCCGGAGATGAAGCCGTCGATGACAATTGGGATGCGGTGTGCTGCAGCTCCCAGAATAACCCCACTTAGCCCACCGATCTCGAAACCGCCAACCTTGGAGAGCACATCGATGGGATCATTGGGATCAGGCTGGTTAGCCCTCAGCGCTCTCTCAATAACCTTCACCTTCTGAGCCAGTTGCCTATCATCAATACCAGTGCCCCACCCTGTGACCTTGGCCACCGGCTCGCCGGTGAACACAGCGGTGATGGCGCTACTCGGTGTAGTATTGCCGATGCCCATGTCGCCGGTGCCGATGATGTCCAGACCCTTTTCAACCTCCTTCTCGGCTATCTCCACCCCCACCTCAACGGAGTTTATCGCCTGTTCGCGAGTCATGGCAGGCCCCCGGGCCATGTTCTGAGTTCCGTAGGCTATCTTCCTGGAGACCAGAGCAGGGTGTGGCTCCATGGCAGACGCTACTCCCATGTCTACGACGATCACTTTGGCTCCCACGAGCGTCGCAAGGACATTGATGCCTGCGCCGCTGCGAAGGAAATTCTGCACCATCTGCGCCGTGACCTCCTGGGGATAGGCGCTTACACCCTCTGCCGCCACTCCGTGGTCTGCTGCCATGGTCACAATTGCCTTGCGAGATAGCCCTGGCATTGGCTCGCCCTTGATACCTGCCACTTTGACCGATAGTTCCTCCAACCTCCCCAGACTCCCCAGGGGCTTGGTTAAGGTGTCCTGGCGAGCCCGCGCTACAGCCATGGCCCCCTCATCTGGAGGCTTGATCTCGCGTATAACCTGCTCCAATGATCTCATTCTGAAAATCCCCCGTCGTGACAGGAGTCACGACACAGCAACAGATAGTACCCTTATTTGCCCGTGACTAATCACTGAATAGCTCCGGATGGATAATCTGGGCCATCTCCTCCAAACCCTCTACGATGCGTGGGCCCGGGCGGTCGACCAGGTCGCCATCGACAACCCCAATGCGGTCTTCCCTGACCGCTGTCATCCCCTGCCAGGCGGCAATCTTCTTTATCTCAGATGGCGATATTACCGCCGTACCCATCATGGCATTCACCACGATGATCTCCGGGTCGGAGTTGACTAACTCCTCCATACTAAACTGTATCCAGGGCCCATGGGCCTGGGCGGCAACGTTCTCCCCACCAGCCAGGCTGATAAGGGCGTCGATAAAGGAGCCTGGCCCCACTGTCCACGGTTTGGTGGGATCGGTAGCGTCATACACGTAGAACACCCTGGGGCGGGGGGCATTCTCCACTGTAGCAACAACAGCATCAATGCGCTCTTCGAGGTCGCTGACAAGTTCGCTGGCTTTTTGTTGGCTTCCGGTTATGTTCCCCAGCAGCTCGATGTTGCTTATGAGGCCATCGAGATCCTTGGGCTGCAAAACGATAAACGGAATCCCCAGGCCCTCAAGCTGACCGCAGACAGGATCGTGCCCATCGGAGAACACGATATCGGGGTCCAGGGCGATAATCACCTCCAGGCTGGTCGTAAAATAGCCACCCACCGTAGGCTTGGTCTGAGCCTCCTCAGGATAGTCGCAATGATCGGTGACCCCTACCACCTTATGCCCCAGGTTCAGGGCAAACATGATCTCAGTGATGCTCGGTGCCAGAGAGACGATCCTCTGAGGCATTCTTTCGAGGTACACTTCCCTTCCCTTGTCATCCGTTATTGTACCCGGCGCAGCATTGTCACAGGCGACAACAGCAGCAATAACGATGAGCGAGCATATCAGTAATACGCTGATGAGATTAGTTGCCTTGAGCTTTTCTGACATTTGTTGCCTCCCTGTTGCAGGTAATCCATAATTGTGTACTATACTCCACCATTGTGGATTCTAGTGCACATGTCTGGAGTTGTCAACACCCAAGCACGGCTTTCTGGAAGAATCGTGGGGCTATCCTGTGGTCGAAGAAGACAAAGAAACGGCGCTCAGGGATCCAATCTTACCCCTCACGCCGACTTGGGACTCGAAAGATGGCTGTAGCTACCAAACGCCGCTACACTCGCTTGGTTTTTCGTGCATCCACAATCTCATAGTCTATGTTCTTTTCCTCCAGCCGTTTCAGCAAATCCGAGGTGTCAGCGTCTACACAGACCACCGCTGGAGATAAACCACTTCGCGCTGCCTCAACAACAGCCTCTCTCACACCGTATGAGCAGGTAGGCTCGACGCCCACCTTCCTCAACGCAATCAAAGCCTCTATGCCGATAGCACCAACTAGCTGCCTGCCCTGGATCGCCTTCTTCAGTTTGTCGAGGTCGGTCTGTCTCGATCCGCCTCTCTGGATCCCGGGCAGCCTCAAGACGGTTATCCTCCCTACCTCGAGCAGCACTATTCCGTCTATGTTTGAGATGCCTACGTCCTCACCCTTTCTAGCGTTGCAGACAGCTACCCCTTTGGCCTCAGCGCTTAAATCATCGGTGGCAAACAGCAGCCCATCCCGCATCATCAGCCCAACCTTCTGACCCTCAGATATGTCGCAATCCGCTACCGCAGCGCACACCGATATGCCAGCTATGGCCTTCTGCACAGTATCAGAGTAGCCTTGCCATTCCCTGAGTCCCTTTATCATCCAGTCTACACCCTCTTTGGTAACTCTATACTTGGATCGTCCCTCTGACACGAGCCAGCCATCGTTCACCAGCTCCCGCACATAATCCGAAACAGCCTGGGGACTGAGGTCCAGCCTTTCGGCAATGTCCCTCTGCTGTATATCTGGTTGATTTGCGGCTACCTCCACCAGAATCTGAAACTTCGTGGCCAGGTTTATGCTTCGCAGCAGCTGTGCCATGTCTCACCCCCACCCAGACGAATACTCTATTATTGTTAATGGTTCACGAGTAGTGTAAGCTATTTCGAGGAAAATTGAAAGAGCGCCCGCGAAGCTGCATCAAGGCAGGCACATGCGCAGAAATACGCTGTCAGAAAAACGTAATATCCACATCTTGACAATTGGCGGGCTCTAATCTAGTATTCTAGTGGGGCAAGGGCACAAGCGTAGCATTAAGGCAGGCGGATATTGCCGACGGCGATTAAGAGGCGAAGCATTATTTCTGTTATTGCTTACCCTACCCCTTCCATCCCACTAGCTTCCGTTTTTAGGCACCTTTTTGTCACATCGTCACTACCTCCGAGGGATGAACTTTGCCCAGATTTTCAATAATGCCGAGGGAACCGAAGTTCTTCGACCTCTTCGAGAAGAGTGTAGCCAATGTGGCCACCGCCGCCAGGCTGCTTGCTGACCTCTTCGAGAATTACACAAAGTTGCCACAAAAGGTGGCTCGAATGACTGAGCTTGAGCATGTTGGTGATGCCATCACTCACCAGATAATGGAACAGTTGCACCGCACCTTCGTGACGCCCCTTGACCGCGAGGATATAGCCCTTCTCACTGAGAGATTGGATGACATGATGGACTTTATGGAGGATGCTGCCAACGCCATGCTCCTTTACCGCATCGAGCAGCCCACGATTAGGGCACAGGAGCTGGCAGCCATCCTGGTTACGATGACCGATGAATTGGTCATAGCTGTGCCGCATCTTCGCAACCGCTCCAAGATGAAGGAGATACTGGAGCACTGTGTCGAGATCAACCGGCTGGAGAACGAAGCCGATACTGTAGTGCGCTTTGCCCTGGCTGAGCTATTCGACGGCACATCGATCATTGAGGTTATCAAGTGGCGTGAGATCTACGAGCACCTGGAAACCGCGGTAGACAAGGGCGAAGACGTCGCCAACGTCCTCGAGGGCGTGGTGCTCAAGCATGGGTGATTCCCTCTTTCTGCTCGTCCTGATCATCATAGCCGCCCTCGGTTTCGGTTTCTCCAATGGTCTCAATGACGCTGCCAATGCCATCGCTACCGCAATCGGCAGCCGTGTCCTCTCCCCCCGCAGCGCCGTCATCATAGCGTCCTTCTTCAACCTTGCGGGGACCCTGAGCGGCGCTTTACTTGGCGCCCATGTTGCCAAGACAATCGGCGAAGGGATCGTTACGCCCGATGATCTTACCCTGTACACAGTAGTCGCCGGTGTTGTCGCAGCCATAATCTGGGTTGTTGCCGCCACCTACCGCGGAATACCGCTGAGCGTGTCCCACTCTCTGGTGGCGGGATTGCTGGGGGCAGGGGTAGCCGCCGCTGGCACCGGTGCTATCGTCTGGGGGGTTCTTAGCAAGGTGCTACTGGCGGTCATTCTCGCCCCCCTTCTGGGCTTTGCTGGCGGCTTTGGTCTTATGGTCATTATCATGTGGCTGTTTCGACGCAGCCCCCCGGACACGGTAAACAACATCTTCAGCAAAGTGCAAATCATCGCTACCGCCTTCGTGGCCTACGCCCATGGCAAGAACGACGGGCAGATGCCAATAGGCGTCATCGCGCTGGGGCTGATGATTTATACCGGCGAGAAGTTCGACATTCCACTTTGGGTAATATTCGTCTCTGCAATATCCGTTGCCCTGGGCATTGGCTTCGGCGGGTGGCGGGTAATACGAACGGTGGGCACAAGAATCACCACGCTACGTCCCGTTCACGGCTCCGCCGCCGAGACTTCAGCGGCAGCAGTAATCGAAGCTGCCTCCAATCTGGGTATTCCCGTAAGCACCACCCAATGCATCAGCGGCTCGGTCATAGGTGTGGGCGCCACCAAGCGCCTCTCAGCGGTGAGATGGGGCATAGCGCGCAATATAGTAATAGCCTGGATAATAACCTTCCCGATTTGCGCCAGCTTAGGCTGGCTCCTATCGAAGGCCCTGGGGCTCATCGGCTAAGCTTCAAGAAGGCGGGGCCACCCCCTAAAGCTTTACCAGTTTCGCAGTATAGACATCGGGGATAGCCAGAAGCTGCTGGCGTACCTCTTCGTTGACTTCCTTCTCCAGAGCAAGCACCATCAGGGCTCGACCTCGGGGCTCGAGCCGTCCCACCTGCATCGAGCTTATATTGATATCAGCACTGCCGGTTACCATACCCACCGCCCCGATGAGGCCGGGACGGTCGAGGTGATCACTGAATAGCCAATAGCCTCCCGTAGGCACAATATCGATCCAGTAGCTGTTGACCTGGACGATATGCGTCTCCCCCCTCATCAGCGTGCCGGCCACCGTGGTCGTCCCGACGTCGGTGGCAACTTCCACCGAGATGAGACTGGCGTAGTTCTCACACCTCACCGTCTTCTGCTCAATTACCTTCAGCCCCCGGCTCTGGGCGATGACGCCTGCGTTTACCAGGTTAACTCGCTCCTCAGTGACCGACTCTAAGAGTCCGCCCAATACCGCCGCCTTGAGAGCCGTATTATCGTAGTCGGCGATCTCGCCCTCGTATTTGATCACAATTGTATCTGTGTGCCCCTCAGCAAGCTGGGTGCACAACTTCCCCACATCGGAGGCTACAGCCAGGAAAGGAGTCAATACCGAGGCGGTCTCGGGGGGCATCAAGGGAACATTGACCGCATAGCGGGCGGGCCGCCCGTTGAGCACAGCTAGGACCTGCTCCGCAACATCCACCGCTACAGTCGTCTGCGCCTCGGCGGTCGAGGCACCCAGGTGAGGAGTCGCGATGACCTTATCGCTCTTGAGCAGGATATTATCCCCCGCTGGCTCTTTGCTGAAGACATCTACAGCAGCGCCAGCTACCCTACCCTCTTCAATGGCCTTGTAGAGCGCCTCTTCATCTATTATCCCGCCCCGGGCGGTGTTGATAAACCTCACCGTGGGTTTGACCAGGGACAGGTCCTGGTCCCCTATGAATCCCTTCGTGGCCGTTGTTAGCGGGACATGAATTGTGATGAAGTCAGACCGTCTCAACAAGTCCTCCCGCGACACCAGCTCCACTCCCAGATAATCACCCTGTTCCTTGGAGACGAAGGGGTCACACGCGATGATCTTCATCTCCAACGCCTTGACCATTCTTGCGACCTCGGACCCCACACGGCCCAGCCCGATTATGCCCAGCGTTTTGTTGCGCAACTCGGTGCCGATAAACTCTTTTCGACTCCACTCGCCTGATCTCAGACTGATATAGGCTTGAGGTATATGGCGAGCCAGCGCAAGTAATAGACTCAGCGTATGTTCGGCGGTGGATACGATGTTTCCCGTAGGAGCGTTGACTACCACGATCCCCTGCCTGGTTGCCGCCTTAAGGGCGATATTCTCTACGCCTATCCCGGCGCGGCCGATAACCTGAAGCCTCTGCCCCGCCTCGATAACCTCAGCAGGAACTTTGGTTTCACTGCGAACCACGAGGGCGTCGTAATCGCCGATAACACTTGCCAGCTCGTCGGGCTTCAGCCCCAACCTGACGTCCACCGTGGCCTCAGAAGTTAGAGCTGCTATTCCCTCATCGGCAATGGGGTCTGCAACAAGTATTTTCCAATTCATAACACAAATCTCAGCGTACTATCTGTTGCTGCGTCGTGGCAGGAGTCACGACGCAGCATCCGTTGCCACTCCTGTAGCAACGCTACCTTCAACCTGCGGGCAGCTTGTACCCTAATTTGGGCAAAGCAAGGCGCAACTGTGCGATCACACCATCGATATCAGCCTCAGTCACAAAGCCGAGATGACCGATGCGAAATATCTTCCCCGCCAGGTTCCCTTGCCCTCCAGCGAGGACTATACCGTGCTCTTCCCTCACAGTATCGACCAGCCTCTTGGAATCAACTCCACTGGGGGAGCTGATGGCAGTAACAGTATTGGAGGCATGTTTCTCATCGGCGAAAAGCGACAAGCCAAGCGCCTTCACCCCCTCCCTGGTCCTCTGCCCCAGATGAGCATGGCGGGCGAAGATATTGGGCAGTCCTTCCTCTGCCATCATCTCCAGAGCGATCCCCAGAGCATAAAAGACCGAAACCGCCGGAGTCCAGGGGGTTTGACTTTTCCCCAGGAAGTCCTTGGCCTTTGAGAAGTCCCAATAGAAGCGCGGCATCTTGGCTTCAGCATGTGCCTGCCAGCCACGCTGGCTCACGCTGACAAATGCTAGACCAGGGGGTACCATCCACCCTTTTTGCGAGCCGGTGACCACTACATCGCACCCCCAGGCATCAACCTGCAAGTCGATGCAGCCGAGGCTGCTGATGGCATCGACCAACAGCAGCTTATCATACTGTTTGGCCACATTGGCGACTGCAGCCAGGTCGTTGGTTACCCCCGTTGAGGTCTCGTTGTGAGTAACCAGCACCGCCTTGATCTTAGGGTCAGATTCAAGGGCCGGCTTTGCGGCGTCTGGGTCGATAGCCCGTCCCCACTCAAACGTCAATCGGGTCACCTCGGCTCCAAACCGCTCAGCGATAGTTGCGAATCTATCCCCAAAAACGCCGTTGGATAGCGATAGCACCTTGTCTCCCGGGGACAGGGAATTAACAATGGCAGCCTCCATAGATCCTGTGCCCGAGGAGGTGAGTATCAAAACATCGCCCTTCGTCTGAAATAACTCCTTGAGCCTCGAGGTCACTTGCTGGATTAGCGTCCCGAATTCCTTCCCCCGATGGTTGATCATCTGTTTGCTCATCGCCTGGAGAACATTCTCGGGGCATGGGGTGGGCCCTGGGATACGCAGACTCACAGATTTCCTCCTTGCAAGACTAACCTAAATATAACCTAAGCAGTGAAAGCGGTCAAGACGGTAATGTTGCATAGAACGAGCCATTCTGCTAGAATTTGCACTGAGAGGAGAGCATCGTGATAAATTCCCCGGTCCTTGTCCTGAACCAGAATTACGAGCCGCTCAATGTTTGCCGGGCACGGCGGGCGGTTGTGCTGCTCTGGGTAGGCAAGGCTGAGGTTTTGGAGAATAACTCGGATATCATGCACAGTCCTTCTATTGCTATACCTCTGCCATCGGTAATCCGCCTTGCTTACATGATCAAGCGGCCGCGCATGCAACGGAGATTGAGCCGACGCGAGGTTTTCATTCGAGACGATTACACCTGTCTGTACTGTGGCAAACAGACAAGGGAACTCACCATAGACCATGTTATCCCGCGCTTCCTCGGAGGCACACATGCCTGGGACAATCTGGCAAGTGCGTGCAAAGTGTGTAACCAGCGTAAGGCAGGGCGTCCACCCGAAGTAGCGGGGATGAAGCTCCTAAGCAAACCCTCCACACCACCCCCTGGCCTTTACTACCTCATGTATCAATCCCCCCAAGGACGTCCTGAATGGCAAAAGTACATCGAAAATTGGTAGGAAAAGTTAACTTCGCAAAACCCACAAACTTGACAAAGCTGCCGAGATTGCTATAATCATAATTCCTATCGACCCTTCGGGGCGGTAAGGAGTGATTGTTCTTTCACAAACTAGTCGCTTGGATCGGGCACGACCGAGACGGCAAAATATCAAACTTCGAATTCGCTGGTGATAAAGCCTTCTTGGGGCATGCCCGGGAAGGCTTTTTTGATTGATAGAAATGATCAGCAAGAACAGCGATATCCCGGAGATAAGAGTCGGCTTCATCGGGGCAGGTACGGTAGGCACTGCTCTTGCAGCAAGGCTGAGCGGTAAGGGCTATCCTGTGATAGCAGTTGCCAGCCGCAGCAAGTCGTCGGCTGATAAGCTGGCGGAAAGCGTGGACGGCTGCAATTCATACGAGACAAAACAGGCGGTTGCCGATGTCGCTGACCTCGTCTTCATCACCACTCCCGATGATGCCATCGCCCAGGTAGTTGCCGAGCTCAAGTGGCATCCAGGACAAAGCGTGGTTCACTGTAGCGGCGCCGACTCCCTGGATTCCCTGGAACCGGCGAGGAGAGCCGGTGCCCAGGTCGGCGGTTTTCATCCCTTGCAGACCTTCGCCAGCGTCGCTCATGCCATAGAAAACCTCCCCGGCTCCACATTCGCCGTGGAGACAGAAGGCGAGTTGCTGGAGACATTGAAGCAGATGGCTTCAGCACTCGAAGGGACCTGGATAAGGCTAGGAGCAGGCGACAAGGTGCTCTATCACGCTGCAGCGGTTTTCGCCTGCAACTATCTGGTTACCCTGGTGAAACTGTCTACTGATCTCTGGCAGGTCTTTGGGGTATCTACACCCGAGGCCACTCGCGCCTTGATGCCGCTGCTTCGCGGCACCCTGAACAATCTGGAAAATGTTGGGCTGCCCAACTGCCTCACTGGGCCTATTGCCCGGGGGGATCTGGGGACTATAAAGAAGCACCTCGCAGCATTAGAGAAGTCAGCCCCGGCGCTGCTATCCACCTACCGTGAGCTGGGACTGCAGACCATCCCAGTGGCTCTGGCTAAGGGCAAAATCGATAGCCAGAGAGCCGAGGAGATGCGTCGATTGCTGGCATAGACAGAGCAGGAGGTATGTAACATGAGAACGATGCTCAAGAGCAAGATACACTGCGCTACTGTAACCGAGGCCAACATCCGGTACGAGGGAAGCATCACCATCGACAAGGACCTCATGGAGGCAGCAGACACCCTCCCCTACGAGCAGGTCCACGTGCTGGATATAGACAACGGTTGTCGTCTGGAGACGTATGTCATAGAGGGAGAACGCGGTTCCGGGGTGATCTGCGTCAATGGAGCCGCCGCCAGGCTAATCACCGCCGGAGACAAGGTCATCATCATCTCCTACCAGGCCGTCTCCGAAGCCGACGCAGCCAACCTCGTACCCAAGCTGGTCTATGTTAACTCACAGAATGCCATCGTACAGAAGCACAAGGAAGTCCGTTCAAGCATCAAGAGCAGCCAAGATGTTGTCCAGAAACCTCTGTCTGTATAGCGTCCCGATAGGAATCGGGACGGAGAATTCGTCGCCACAGGAGTGGCAACGCTACTTGCTTCCATCCAACAAGCAGGGAGGAAGATAATGAGGGTTAGCATTATTCAGATAAAAGAGATGAAGCAAAAAGGCGAGAAAATCGCCATGCTCACTGCCTATGATTACGCTACAGCCAAGTTAATCGATGGGGCGGGAATACCGCTGATACTGGTCGGCGACAGCCTGGGAATGGTAGTCTTGGGCTACGAGTCGACCATCCCGGTGACTATGGACGAGATGCTCCATCACACCAAAGCAGTGGTGAGGGGGACCACGCGAGCGCTGATAGTGGGCGACATGCCGTTTATGACCTATCAGGTCTCGGTTGATGATGCCCTGCGCAACGCTGCCAGATTCATTCAAGAAGGAGGAGCCCAGACGGTCAAGCTCGAGGGCGGCGAGAATATGGCGGAGACGGTGAAGCGAATTGTCTCCTCTGGCATCCCTGTGATGGGACATATCGGCCTCACCCCCCAATCGATACACCAGCTTGGGGGATTCAAGGTGATGGGTAAGACCCTGGAAGCAGCTGTTCGCCTGATTAACGACGCCAAGGCACTCGATGAGGCTGGCGTCTTCGCCATTGTACTTGAGTGTGTACCCGAGCCGTTGTCCAAACTCATTACCGAGAAAGTCAGCGTGCCTACCATTGGCATCGGCGCTGGCAAGTATTGCGACGGCCAGGTACAGGTAATCAGCGACCTTTTAGGCCTCTACACCGACTTCGTTCCCAAACATGCCAAGCAATATGCGCGGTTGTTTGAAAGCATCAAGAGCGCTACTGCCGACTACATTGCCGAAGTGCAGGCAGGCGCTTTCCCCACCGAGAAACAGAGCTATGCTATGGACAAGAGCGTCCTTACTGAGCTTGAGAAGTCCATGTAGAAGCACTCGGTTTGTCGATGAAAGTCCTATACGAGACTGCAGAAGTGAAGAGATGGCGGCGCAAGCACAGCGGCTCAGTGGGCTTCGTGCCCACAATGGGATACCTGCATGAGGGACACGTCGAGTTGATTCGCCGGGCACGGGCTGAGAACAAGAACGTCGCCGTCAGTATCTTCGTCAACCCCACCCAGTTCGGTCCCCGTGAGGATTTCGCCGCCTATCCCCGCGACCCCGAGCGAGACCTCTCTTTGCTTAAACAAGAGAAGGTAGACGTGGTCTTCATGCCTGACGCCGAAGAGATTTACCCTCCCCAATCCAACACCTGGGTGGAGGTTGGAAGCGTCACCGAGCGGCTGGAGGATGCTTTTCGACCCGGCCACTTCCGCGGCGTGGCCACGGTGGTCGCCAAGCTATTTGGCATAGTTGAGCCCACTAGAGCCTACTTCGGGCAGAAGGACGCCCAGCAACTGGTGGTGATCAGGAAGATGGTCGACGACCTCAACATGAACGTCGAGGTCGTCGCTGTGCCCACTGTGAGAGAGCTTGACGGGCTGGCCATGAGCAGCCGCAACGTATATCTCGACCCCGAGGAGAGGGAATCGGCAGTGGTACTCTATAAGGCGCTGTCTCGCGCTCAGAAGCTCTGGGGGAAGGGCGAAAGAAGCGCCGAGCTACTCCGCAAGGAGATAACCTCGCTGATCGAGAGCGAGCCCAAGGCTACCATCGACTACGTAAGCATTGCCGATCCTGAGACGCTGGAGGAGCTTGAGCAGATCGAAGACCACGCACTGGTTTCGATGGCGGTTAGGATCGGCAAGACTAGGCTAATCGACAGCATGACGTTGGGAAAGTAACAGACTCCGGTCCCTGCGGCCGGATCGAATTGAGGGGGTGGTGGAGATTTGTCTCCCCCATCCCCTTTGTGGTAAACTGGGACTTTGGAAGGAGTCTCCCCCTTGAAGATCCTCATCACCAATGATGATGGCATCGCCGCCCCGGGTCTGTGGGCGCTTGTTGAGGAACTCAGAAGTATAGCTGAAGTAGTCGTGGTCGCCCCAGACCGGGAGCAGAGCGGGGTGGGCACCTCGGTTACCCTGCACCAGCCACTGAGAGTGAGACCGGTGAAACCCATAGTGGCCGGTATTGAGGCCTACGTCGTGGAAGGTACTCCTGCCGACAGCATTATCATTGCCCTCAAGATGCTTTTGAAAGACAAGATGGACCTGGTGGTCTGCGGTATCAACGAAGGTTCAAACCTGGGTACCGATGTCCTTATCTCGGGGACGGTGGGTGCCGCCTTCCAGGCCTACTTCTACGGGTTGCCGGCGATCGCCATCTCGGTAGCTTCTTTCGACAATCTGCACTTTGAAGTTGCCAGCAGAATCTGCGGTCTCCTGGCCCAGCAGCTTGCCGCCGGCAAATTGCCCCCAAGGTTGCTGCTGAACATCAACCTGCCCAACCTGCCCCTCGATCAGATTGCAGGGATCGAGATCACGGAACTCGGCGAACGCAGCTATACCGACGCGGTCAAGAGGGGCGGCGTCAAAGCGGGCCACGATGGCAAGAGAGATTACTACTGGATTGTGCACGGCGAGCCCCAATCCAAAGAGGATAAAGGGACAGACGTCTGGGCGTTAAGGCACAAGAGAATCTCCATCACCCCCATTCACCACGACCTGACCAGCCATGAGCAGCTTGCATCGCTCGAAGGAGTGTGCTCGTCGCTGTCCCAGGAGCTGTCTTCAAGCAGGCTGGGTTGACACATATTTACTGTTTTTGACCTTAGAATTTGCTATGAGGCGCACTTCTTCCCGAATGCCTCTTCAGCTAACCCCACACAATGGTCTCGGAGAAAGTGAAGACACGCCTGCGGCAAAACGTGGCAAGGGAGAGGGGATTGTGGGGAGGTGTTGTGGTTGTTATTGGTTAAGTTTCTTCCCGTGGCTTGACTGTTGCATTGACAGTATACATGCTCCTATTCGAAAGCTCACTCCTTTGTAATGACTGGAGTTTCCTTGTGTCTACTTGGGAATTGGCTGCGGCAAATCACTATTCCATATATCAACAGCAACCTTCCATGAGCCATCTGCCTGACGCTTCATGATTACAACGTATTTACCTTTGTCTACTATTGGCTGTCCGCCTTCTGGCTCCATATCTATTTGAATGATGCCCCTTTCATATGCCAGGTTCCCGTCATAATCCGACTCAAGGATTTCAAAGTTTAATCTCTTTAGACCTAGGAACGCTCTACCAGCATCAAAAAACTCTTTTATGGCTTGCTTTCCGCTTACTATCTCCACATTAGGGTGGAGGAATGTGGCATCTTCGGTATAGATTTCAACCGCTGCGTCCAAATCGCCACGATTGAACGCTTCTCCAAATTTTTTAGTAACATCCCTTATATCTTGTGCAACCATTAGCAATCCTTTCAAGCTGTATTCTGTCTATGATTTCCCCTTGCGATAATCATCGGTGATAACATGATACTACTGGAAGTCAAGACCCCAAAATATCCTTATTTGCTTTACAGTGGCTGTGAGGCACACAACGCCCTTATGTCAAGGCAAAGGCGGCTTTTATGTGAAGCTAGGGCGGGGGATTGCCAGCTCTGCCTCAGACTTGCCAGATTTGCCATCTGACGTGCGGACCATGCGGACTCCTATTTGGCAGAATGTCAACTTATGGCAGCGTTATGTCTAGCAGGCTGCTCCGCCTCAGACACTCGTGGCGGAGTCATAAGGGATATAATAGGCGTTGACATTGCTTGCCCTGTGTCGTTAGAATGAAGTGTCTGAAGACCGCTTAACTCTAAACAAAAGGAAGAGGAGAGCGGAGACTTCACGTTCATTTGTGCCGAGGTAGCTCAGGTGGTAGAGCACTTGACTGAAAATCAAGGTGTCAGCGGTTCGACTCCGCTCCTCGGCACCGCCGAAGTGGCGGAATGGCAGACGCGGCAGTCTCAAAAACTGTTGGGGGGCGACTCCCGTGCCGGTTCGAGTCCGGCCTTCGGCACCAGTGCCGAGTGGTGTAGTGGTAGCACACGGGACTTTGGATCCTTAGGCCCAGGTTCGAATCCTGGCTCGGCAGCCATCCATTAAGCGCAGGTTTGTGGCAACACCGTAGTCGAAGGACACGGTGTTTTTTCCATCTGCAGAAGGACAGTCAGGAGTAATGACTCCACCGAAATCAGGAGTCGTCTGATGCCAAGCACATGGGATGTCAGGGTAGCTTCCCCTCGAAGGCTGTTGCTGTCTTTGCACAATTTTCTGGATGAGCACGGCTATGCACACGAATACGAGCCGTCGGAAGCCGAGCCCAACGCAGGCAGCGGCCCGGCTATCTTCAAGAGCGAACTCATCGGAAAGAGGGACTCCCCCAGGCGGGACAGGGCTTACCTCGTGTTCGGCCTTCTTCTCTTACCTACAATCTTGCTAACGACTCTGGGTATACAATTCCTGAAAGCAAGTCGGTATTATCTGAGAACAATCGCCAGGATAAGCGTAGAGGGGGAAGTCTATCCCACCAGAGGTGGAGGACAGGGTACCGTTCAAAGTGGGGAGTTGGATACAGTCTGCGATGCCAGGGTCACGCTTGACATGACGGCAGGCGTTGCCCAAGGTGACTACGAGATAGTGAGGCCCACCGAAGACAAGCGTGAACTGGTGAGGCTCGCGGAAGAACAAAGGCAACTCTCTGAGCTTCTGCCCACGATAGCCTTGCCCCAAGCGGACGCCTCACCGGAACATTGAGCTAGTGTCCCAGGAGCGTCAAAGCCCTGCCAGGGCCACTTCACCCTGTTCGCCGTGGTTGGCGACTCACCGACTCGATATTGATTGACATAGCCACCGGTGCTATACTTGAGTGCGCGAGACTCTAATAACGGTACAACAATCTAAAAGTCTGAGGACTACGAGAAAAACGCTCCCCGATAGCTCAACGGTAGAGCGGGCGGCTGTTAACCGCTAGGTTGTAGGTTCGAATCCTGCTCGGGGAGCCA
>SOKG01000163.1 GCA_004376205.1 Dehalococcoidia bacterium
CCAGCACCACCACCAGCACCCCCACCAGCACCACCTGAAGATGTAGCGCCACCCCCCACGCCAACTCCTGAAGAGGAAGCAGCCGCTTTTTACCAGGGGAAGACGATAACATTCGTGGTGCCTTACACCCCAGGAGGTGGCTATGATACTTATGCTCGCCTCATTACACCTCATCTGGAGGAGGAAACTGGTGCCACGGTAGTGGTCCGCAATATGCCGGGCGGTGCCACCTATATAGCTCTAAACCACGTATATCGGGCTGAACCCGATGGGCTTACCATAATTATTGCTGATGCCAAGACAGCAACGCTGAATCAAATGATTGATGACCCGAAGGCGGAAGGGATTGATATTCTAACACTTAATTGGCTGGCTAGAGTAGCCGACGAACCAGGCGTAACGTCACTGGGGACTAAGTCTCCATTCAAGACCGTCGATGACCTCATAGCAGCCGAGCGGACTATAAAGTTCGGGGCAACCGGGCTGGGGAGCCGCGAGCAAATAACTGAATCCGTTTTGTGTGAGGTCCTGGGACTGGATGCTGAGGTCATCCTTGGCTTTCCAGGGAGCTCGGACGTTGCTTTGGCAACGATGAGGGGAGAGATAGATGGGCACGCCTGTTCAGCCAGCAGCATGAATGAGTACGTCAAGCAACCTGAGCTTTTCGCCTTGTGTCACGTATCTGAGGCAAGGTCCTCAGTGCTATCCGAGGTGCCAACAATCGGTGAGCTGGTGACCCTCACCCCGGAACAACTGCTGTGGGTTCAGAGGCTAGACAGCATTATGGGGGCAGGACGTTCAATAGCGACCACTCCGGGCACGCCTGCGAACAGGGTTCAGTTCCTGCGCACTGTGTTGGACAAGATTCTGAATGACGAGGAGTTTGTGGCGAAGGCGGAGAAAATTGAGCGCCCCATCGACTATATCACGGGTGAAGAGGTCCAAAGGTATATAACCGAATTGCTAGGCGTATCGGAAGAGGAGATTCAAGCAATTAAATATGTAATGCTGGAGAAATACACAAAGTAGCTGTAGGCGAAGGTCTAGCTCAGACCCTCTGAATCTGAAAGTAGCTTAGGGAGGTCAAAAGATGTTAGATCTCAGAGGCTTTCTACGGAAAGTTAGAGAGGATGGCGACCTGCAAGAGCTGGAGCAAGTGGATTGGGACCTTGAATTAGGAACCCTTACCGAGTTGCTGGCTGAAAAAGGGGGCCCGGCACTTCTCTTCGATAAATTCAAGGGCTATCCAGAAGGATACAGAGTGGCAACAAACGTGTGTGGGACGGTAAGGCGTTTTGCCACGGCTATTGGCATGCCACCGGATACGGGTAGGTTGGACATCATTAAGAAATGGCGTGCTGTAGATTTTAAGCCGGTTAAGCCAGTAGAGGTTAAGACAGGTCCCGTCATGGAGAATATTCATCTTGGTAACGACGTAAACCTTTATGAATTTCCCGTGCCCCGATATCATGAGCACGACGGTGGCAGGTACATTGGAACGGGTGTAGCTGTCATAATGAGAGACCCGGATGAGGGAGGGGTAAATGTTGGCGTGCAGAGGGGAATGGTACATGATGAAAAGACATTAGGGCTGTATATTTCCCCGGGCAAACATAATGCAATAATCCGCCAGAAATATTGGGCGAGGGGGGAGAGTTGCCCTGTAGTCATGGATTTTGGGCCAGCCCCGATTTTGTTCCTCAGCGCAGCCTCGCATGTTCCCTGGGGCATTTCTGAATTTGACTGGGCAGGTTACTTAGCCAACGAACCTATAGAGGTTGTCCGGGGAGAAATCACAGGGCTTCCGGTGCCGGCCAATAGTGAAATCGCGATAGAAGGTGAGTATCTGCCGCCAGAGGTTGAGTCGAGAATTGAGGGGCCCCTTGGGGAGTGGACGGGATACTATGGGGGAGGCGAAAGACGTGAGCCGGTTGTGCGCGTGAAGGCACTTTATCATAGAGGCAATCCTATCCTGTTCGGCGCACCTCCGATGAAACCACCTAACTATGCTTTTGCGGTTCAAGTACGGACGACACCTTTTCTGTGGAACGACCTAGAAAAAGCTGGCGTTCGTGGTATTAAAAGCGTCTGGGAGCATGAAGCTGGCGGGGGAAGAATGATAACCATCATATCGCTTAAACAGGATCATGGTGGCCATGCCAGGCAAGCCGGCCTCGCCGTCGTCGGAAGCCACGGTGGGGGATACATGTCCAAGCTGGTCATAGTAGTTGACGAGGATATAGACCCAACCGACCTCAATGAAGTGCTCTGGGCTGTGGTCACCCGGGCCAATTTCGATACCTCAGTTGATATAATTAAGGGGTGCTGGGGCTCGAGGCTTGACCCGGCTTTGCCGCCGGACAAGAGGGAAAAAGGCGATTTTACACATAGCGTTATGCTTATAGATGCCTGCAAGCCCTTTTACTGGAGACATCTCTTTCCGCCAGTCAATAAGGCCAGTGAAGAACTGCGAACGAAGATAATCGAGAAGTGGAGGGATAAAATACC
>SOKG01000281.1 GCA_004376205.1 Dehalococcoidia bacterium
CATGCCGTTCTTAGCCATGTAATTGGCGGCTATCAGGCCCTGATGGCCTCCTCCAATAACCACTACGTCGAAGCTTGCATCAGCCACTTGGCCCTCCTCTATCTCGCGTCCCGCACGCCAGGACATCGACCATAGGCATCAATACCTGGGCGGTTTAGTGATTGCCTCTAGCGCCGGAAGCTGGCAATGTCCTTGTCTACCTCCTCGAGCCCTAATCTGGCAAGTGTTTCCCTCGTAGGGATGCCGTTGCGGTCCCAACCCCTGGCGTCATAGTACTCGTCTATGATGGTATCCGGCTTTCTTATCACCTCGCCATCGCGCAGCCCCCCTTGCAGGGGCTCGGTGTACATTCGCTTGGGCAGGGTATCGTCCTTCCTGGTAAAGCCCTCCCTAATGTTGAAACATCGCTCCAGATTGTATACCTTCTCTCCCACGTGCCATAGATAATCCGCACTTTCAAACTGGGGCACACCCAACGCCGCTACCAGCATCTTGCCCATGAGGTCGAGCTCGATAAAGTCCAGGTGGTGGGCAGGAAATATGCAGCAGTTAGCCAGCTCAAAGGCAGCCACGGTATCATGATTGTATTTCACGATATCGCCCTTGTCTTCGTCGGCGGCAGCGTCCACGAGCCGTGGTTTCGGGTTGCCAATCTCCTGACTGGCGTACCCGTAGCAGTGGTTGGCCCCTACGTTGCTCAAAGCGTAGTTCATTCCCCCGGCCTTCAATGCTCGCGGCTCATATGCAGGCATTTCCTGGCCCTTAACATGCATTGCATATTGCTCAGACCCTTTGCCGATACGGTCGGCTGCTCTCTTCACCCCCTCGGCGAGGATATCGCCCAGTCCCTCCCGATAGCCGATTTTCTCAATGAGTTTGATCATCGGCTCGTGGTCTCCATAGTTGAGAACCATGCCATCTGTATCCTTGACGGTCAGGATGCCCTTTTCGAACAGCTCGTAGGCAAAGCCGATGGCATTCCCGGTGCTGATGGTATCCAGGCCCAGCTCGCAACACCGGTGGTCTGCATATACTGTGGCCTCGAGGTTGGTGCATCCTGTGGGTCCGGTAAAGGCCCAGACCGTTTCATATTGTGGGCCTTCGCTGGTGACCCCTGCGTAGGGGCCGCTGGGCACTTTTCGGATCTTTCCGCAGTTTAGCATGCAGGCATAGCAACCGACGTGCTTTTGTGTAATCTGGGCGTATTGCAAGAATGAAAGCTTCTCCCAGCCCTCCAGCTCAGCCGTGCGAAAGTTTCGCACGGGATAAGATCCGCAAACGAAAGCGGGATAATCCACACCCATAACGGTTCCATAATCACGGAATACGTCGAAGCCCAGCCCTTCTTTGTAGCATTTCACCTGCTCTCGGACCACCTTCTTGAACTCCTCCGGATTTGCCACGGTTTCCCTTCGGTCAGCCTCAATCACCACGGCCTTCAGATTCTTGGAAGCCATTACGGTTCCGGTGCCGCCGCGGCCAGCAGCGCGACGACCGCTAAAGATCCCCGCGAAACGAACCAGCTTTTCGGCGGCAGGCCCGATGCAGACCATCCGCGCCTTGGCCCCATGTTCCTTTCTGAGATATTCCTGTGCCTGGCCGGTGGTCTTACCCCAGATTGCGCCGGCGTCGCGGATCTCGTACTTGCCATCCTTGATATGAAGGTAGACAGGTTTTGCCGCTTTGCCCTCAAGAATTATGAGCTCAAAGCCAGCCCACTTGAGCCAGGCTCCAAAATCACCGCCACCGGAGCTGCGAGTGTAGGTGCCTGTAAGCGGGCTCTTGGTCGTAACCAGCCACTTGGAGAGCGACTGCGCGCTCGTTCCCGCCAGGGGCCCTATTCCAAGCAGCAGCTTGTTCTCCTTGCTTAGTGGATCGATACCTGGTGGAATCTCATCATAAACGTATTTAGCGGCAAAGCCCCGTCCTCCCACGAAAGCTTCGGCTATCTCGTTGGGGATTTCCTCTTCCTTTATTGCACCGCTGGAGAGATTGACTCGTAGAAGCCTGCGCATTGCTACCTCCTTTTGCCTATTTGCATTAGCGATGCTTGGGATTAAGAGCGAACATATTCCAAAACCCTTTCGCATAAAGGGAAGGCAAGCTCAAAACATTTATCAGACATCTGAGCACCCACAGACCGAATTGAGTCACCTGCAAAGTAGAGCCCCTGGATATTAGGCGATTGTATATCGAGTTCTACCGGCACGACGGCATAGGCATATCTGGTGAAATTGAGCTGCAGGTTCATCCCCTCGTATTCAATAGCTTCGTTAAACCCCGGGAACCCTTTTTCGACAGATTCCTTCCATCTTGCATGCGCTTCCCGCACCTTATCCATCTGACCAGTAGGGCCGAAGGGGTTAAGCTCCGAGGTGCCCGGAATCATGGAGGTCACAAGTTGTTTCCCCGGCGGCTCAACGGCATTGACATACGATCCCAGGGTGACGTCTCCTACATAAGTGGGAATACCATAGTCATTATCGAAAATATGAATCCAGCCATAG
>SOKG01000110.1 GCA_004376205.1 Dehalococcoidia bacterium
GTTGCACCCATGCGCTCACGGCCCAAGGGGATTTGACGCGTCACACCGCCTCAGAGCCGAGGGTCCCTGTGACCAGAATCCAGCAAAAGGGCGAAAAGTACCATGCGAAACCCCCCAATATGGTGATGTACATCGCCGCCAACCTGGTAAATAATGCATATAGACAGTCAACTCGGATCGTATGACAAACGTGCAAGCGACAACGTATAGGAGGACGACATGGCTACCAAAAGGCGAGGTCTAAGACGCTATGGAACACTCATCCTGCCCATAGTAGGCGCAATGCTGGCGATATTTGGCGCGTTGTGGGTGGGGATTATTTTCCCCTCGATCGATAAGATGCCAGCGGATTACGAGCGAACCCTCTATTTCGACGGTACGTTTTCGGTGGTGAATCCTGCTACCATGTCAATGGATAGTTTCCCCGTAGAGCAGACGCTGGCGCAGGAAGCTGTTGGCACTGAAGGCGGCGCCTTACTCATCCATGAAGTGCGCACAGTTGTCAACGCGGCCACCGGTGACGACATTTCGGCCATATATGGCGACGAGAGCACTCTTGCGATAGACGCACATAGTCTTGAGTTCATGTCAGAGGTTGATGAGCGAGGGCGGTGGGGACAATTTGGGCCCCCGAGGCCCCTTGGGGTGGGGGATAGCTTCACCCTCTGGCACCCGGGTGCTCAGCAAGCACTGACGGCAAACTATGTGAGCAAGGAGAATTTCCGCGGGCTGGGCGTTTTGGTTTTCGAGATCGATGAAAGTGCTATCCCAATTGGCACTGACCCACAGAGCGGTATGGAGCTTTATCTCAGCCCCAAGGTCACGCTGTGGATCGAACCATCCAGTGGCACTGTGGTCAATCAGACGAGTGAAACAGTTACTAGCATCGACATGATGGGCACTATGGTGCCTGTTCAGATAGCCAGTGTCCAGTATGCCGAGGAGACGATTGTCGATCTGATGGGCACGGCCGGGAGTGCTCGCACGATGCTCCTTTGGTTCCGGACTCTTCTACCGTGGATAACGATCGGCGTTGGAGCTGTCCTAGTTATCACCTCCGTGGCAATAGTCGCGGTGACGAGAGTGCGGCTAAGGGAAGTCAGGGTCTGATAAACCGCCCTTGTTCCCAAACCGATGTCTCAAGCCTTGGGTATTTAGTTACAGGCATCAATCTAGTCACGATATCGGCGATATCGTGACTAGATTGCGGTAATAGCCTCAATCGGCACCTCAAGCCTTTCCATCCTGGGGGCTTTCTGTATTCGGCAGAGAAGGCGTGCTCAGATCGAAGCTACCACCCAGATAGGCGACAGCCACATCTTTTCCTGGATGCTCCTTTCAGTAGGCTATATCCCACAGAGTGTAGCCAATCCCCTGTGACTCTCCTATTCACTGATACCGCTTTTCGCTATGGACTGCGTATCTGAACGAAGTCTCCCTTCCATGCGGTGGCGGTTTAATCGGCCGCTATATACTCCAAAATTTGACATTTGGGGACTAATTGGCTTAGAATCGGCAACCAAAAAGCGGGAGGCGGAGTATGACTACCGAGGGAAAACCCAAAAAGCGTTTTATCGTATCAATAGTAGGGCTGCTTCTGGTAATCCTGGGCGTGTTGTGGATCACGGTCATCTTCCCCACAATTGATAAGGTGCCGCTGGATTATGAGCGAACTTACTATTTCGTGGGCAACTTTACGCTCGTGGATCCTGCTACTCAGCAAGTCGTTTTTATCCCAATCAGACAGACGCTAGCACAGGAAGCCATTGGCACCGAGGACGGCGCCCTGCTCATCCACGAAAAGCGCACCGTTTTCGACACATCCACCGAGCCCGAGCGGGATATTTCAGAGCGATATGGCGACGAGAGCACTATCGCGATAGACAGACGTGCTATGAAGTTCGTGACAAAGGTTGATGAGGGAAACCGCACTGGATACTGGGGGCCCCCGAGGCCGATAGGGAAGGATGATAGCTACGATCTCTGGAATCCGGGTGCCGGTCAACCACTGCCGGCCAGCTTTGTGCGCGAAGAGAATTTCCGTGGGATGAACGTTCTAGTCTTCGATGTCAAAGGAGACGACATCAAGATTGGCACTGAGCCGCAGAGCGGTATGGACCTCTACCTTACCACGACGATCACCCAGTGGGTCGCACCGTCAAGTGGCACAGTGGTTTACAATGAGAGTGTCACCACCACGAGCCTGGACATGATGGGCATGAAAGTGCCTATTCAGGTATCCGAGCTGAGGTATGCCGAGGAGACAATCGAGGATCTGATGGACATTGCCAAGTACGCTCACACCATGCTCCTCTGGCTCAGGACCATTGTCCCCTGGATATTGATCGGTCTGGGAGCGGTGATGGTGCTCGTAGATGTGCTGGTGCTCCCCATAATCCAGGCAAGGCGGGAGTGATAAACTGAGGTAGGGGCACGGCATGCCGTGCCCCTACCTATTGCGGGAATCATAGAGGGCAAGAGGAAGGGGTTTGTCCGGGGTCTCAGAAGAGGTCCTTTATCTCTTCCTCTGCCTTTCTTTTGAGTTCCGCTGCATCTCGAAAGCCGAACTCTTTGTAGGACTCGGCTGAGCCGTACTCCCTGGTTTTGACCACCACTGGCATCGGCAGCGCGTGGCCGAAGATGAGCGCCTGCTGCTTGGCTTCCAGCTTGGAGAGCACTGTCTTCAGCTCGCCCTTCCCCGAGACACCCATGAGCACGCTGTCGATATCCTTTTCGTTGTCCAGAAGATAGGTCGCCTTGGTTCCAAGCTGGGACATCACCTCGTCGTGGATACCGCTGGGGCGCTGGTCAATCACCAGAAGGGTTACGTTATACTTCCTCATCTCCCGGGCGATTTCGCCGAAGATGGTTTGCTCCGCTACCGAGGGGTTGAGGAACTTGTGGGCCTCCTCGATGGTTATCACCAGGGGGTGGGGTTCCTCTGTCTTCTGCCCCATCGCCTTCTCCGTCCGCTCGCGGTACTGGGCGTAGATGCGGCGGGTGAGGAAATTGGCCACCAGTACGTAGACGGTGACATCGGTGTACCTTCCGAACTCCAGCACCACGTTCATGCCCCGCTCCAGATATTCCAGTATTCGCTGCACCGAGTTGTCGCGGGCATGGGGCCCCAGAAAGGGAAGCCTCCTCAATCTCTCCAGGCCGCGGCGCAGGTTGCGGTAGCTGCTCTCGTGGATGTCCAGCCTTGTGAGCAGGTCTTTGGTCTCCTCGCCGCCGCTCAAGCTGAAAAAACCCTCCAGCCAGCGCTGTTGGCCGAACTCGCGTGCCAGTTGATAAACCGCCTCGATCGCCGGTTCGGTCAGGTTCAGGGTTTCCCGCAGCAGGGCGATGTCTTCGGGCTCGATCTCGTCGTAGCCGATCTCCACGATGTAGTCGGTGCTCACCTTGCGGCGGCGGGCGCTCTCCTCGTCCAGTGCGAACACGGCCACCTGCGAGGGGAAAAGCTGCTTCAGGCCTTTCACGTTGGGCATGTGCTCGCTGGTGCCCTCCCAACCATACTCGTTGTGCATATCGAAGATGAGGTTGGCCGCTGCTTTCTTCTGCACCATCCCGATGAGAAGCAGCCTGGTTAAGAAGGTCTTCCCGGTGCCGCTCTTGCCGAAGACGCCATTGGAGCGCTTGACGAACTCAGTGATGTTGAGGCAGACCTTGGTCTCCATGTCCAGGGGTGTGCCCACATAGAAGTGTCTCTCGTCCTCTCGACCGAATACCAGCTCCACGTCCTGCTCCGAAGCCTCCCGAACTGTCGAGAAATGGGCGGGTACTGTCTTCACTGGCTGGGGGCCTTCGAGTATGCTCATGGCATCGCCGCTGATGGTGAGCATGGGCGTGACCTGGAGCTTCCCATAGGTGCTGGTGCCGGCGATAACCTCGGCGATGAACGGGTCGGTGACATCGGGTGGCGTTATGGCAAGTTGCTGGTCAATGGTCCCCAGGCTGACGTCGGTGATCATGCCGAAGAACCGGCTCTTTTGCCCCTCGATGACCACGTAGCGTCCCACCGCCATCTCCTCAATCGGGGTGACGCTATCCAGCTTGACCTCCATCCCCCTGGTCAGCGAGCCGCCGACCACGATGCCCAAACGTTCTCCCCGTACGCTTTCCTCGTTCACAGTTTAATCCTCCTCAGGATAGCATTGAGCCGGTTGAGTTCGCCGCCGAGCAGGACAGCCAGTTCCTTCCCCACCCTCACCAGGAAGGCGCGTTCATCATCATGGGCCCCGGCTGCCCGGCGCAGGCAGGCGGAGACCACCTCGTCCACCGAGCCCCCCCTGGCGCCGAGCAATATGGCAAGGAAATCCAGGGATCGGGTAAACCGGCGCACCTCGTCGCCTTCGCAGAGGTAGACGAAGCTGTGGACGCGCGGCGGCCGTGGCGGGAGGTAGTGGTGGAGATCATCCCCCTGACCGTGTCCGATGACAAGGGTGTCAAAGGTGGTGCGCAGCAGCCTTGAGAGCTGCGGGTGCTGACGATAGATGTTGCCCTCTTCGGACTCTTCCCTGCCGCGCGCGAGGGGGCGGCGGCCGGGGTCTATGCTCTCCGTAGAGGCATTGCAGACGACGCCGTATATCTCCACCTGCCCATCGGTGGTCCTTAGCAGGCTGCCCAGGGGTGGGGGGCTGTGGAGCTCATAGCACTCGGCCACAAAACGGTCGCTCCCGGACTCAATCACCTCGCCGATTTTGGTTAGCAAATCCGTACTCCTTGCAGGTAATGAATCAAGCCATTAGGGCACGGCACGCCTGCCCCTGGCATGCCTGTCGAAAACGTCTTGTGAGACGAAGATTCGTCCACCTGCCGATTTGGATTATTCCCGTCCATCTCCCATTGTACAGGGTTGTCAAGCATGTACTGGCGGAGGCGGTTCAGTTCATCTTCATTGCGAATGATATGTTCGTAGTAATTGCGCTGCCAGACCGCCGCGCCTGGTGTACCTCGGAAGGCGTTGATGCGTTTGGTCACGATGGACTTAAATTGCCCGACAATCGCGCCGATAGAACCAGGTGCAGGTCCGTGAGGACGGTTTGGGGTGTAGGGGCGACCGAGTCGGTCGCCCCTACGATCGATACCAGTGGGCGTACGGCATGCCATGCCCCTACCATCATCAACAATGGCCACAATACCGTGCAGATGGTTAGGCATCACAACCCATTCATCCAGTTCAACCGCTGTAAAATGGTCGCGTATTTCTAACCAGCATCCTTCCGCGATGGTGCGAATTGCCTCGTCTTCGAAGAGCAACACACCGTTGTAGGTGCAGATGGTCACGAAATAGACGCCTTCCTGGGAGTAATCATATCCCTTCAGGCGAATGGAACGGCGCTGGTGCTTCTGCGTGTCGTATACCATCTGTCCTTCCTATCCGCAAACTCAAGAATCTCTTCGGTATGGTCATTCCAGAGAGGCCAGCTCAATCTCAAAGAGTTTAGGCCACAGCTTTCCGGTGACGAACAACCGGTCATTTTCTGCATCATAGGCAATGCCGTTGAGAACGTCAACCGGCTCACTACGGTCTTCCGGACCCAAAAGCCCTTTCAGGTCTATCCATGCGGTCACTTGACCTGTCAGAGGTGCAATCCTTGCGATGAGGTCCGTTTGCCAGACATTGGCATAGATTTCTCCCTGAACGTATTCCAATTCATTGAGTCTGGTCACGGGACTACCCCTGTCGAGTACTTCAATGCCACCGATTTCCTCAAAGGTTTCAGGATCTAAGAAATGCAGTGTTGATGTACCATCGCTCATTATTAGACGGTTTCCATCATACGTAATGCCCCAGCCCTCAGTGGGATAATTGAACTCTTGCAGTAGCTCAAAACTCTCTTTATCGTAGACAAACCCGACATTTGACTGCCAGGTCAACTGGATGATCTTGTTCCCGTAAATGGTCACGCCTTCACCGAAAAACTGAGCTGGCAGCTCACGAATTTGCAGGATGTCTCCGGTTCCCAATTCCACTCTACGCAACGTGGAGTGCCCGCGAAGCCCTGTTCCTTCATACAAGACGCCATTTTCAAAAACCAATCCTTGTGTGAAAGCATTTCGGTCATGAGGATAGGTATTGACGACCTTGTACGTATAGTCTGGAATAACAACTGAGCAGGAAAAAACAGAAACCGCGCCTAATGATGCAAGGAGCCCGAGAGAGAATATCCTGAGGAGACGGCTCATAAAGGTAACCCTCATTGCTTGAGCACTCGGCGAACTTGCTGGTGCGCCTGCTTCTGAGCATCCAGACAGCTAGATGCTCAGACATCTGGATGTCTGGATGGCGAGACTCTCCTCGTTGAAGAAGGTTGCTTCCCTGCCCACTTTCCTGTCCAGTTCGTATTATAACGGGAGTCAAAGCGCTGGAAGCGTTTTCAACCCCGACTATCAACTCTAAATCCACCTGGTGCGCTTGCTCCTGTTCTTCTCCGAGGTCGTTGTCGGCAGCCGGTGTTCGGCCAGGGCAAGCTCGACAAGGTGCCGGAACTGCTCACGGTCGGCGGATGTCACTACCGCCTGCTCATGGGACTCGCTGAGGGCAACGGGGTAGCCTTGGCCGCGGCGGCACTGGTCGAGTATCAGGGCGTGAACCAGGTCGACGAGCCCCCGCTCCTCCACCCAGCGCGGGAACTCCACTCGGGCGATCTCTTCATCGGCCTTGAGGTAAAAGAAGCGGACCTCGTGGTGTCCATAGTAATCTCGCACCACAGAAGAACGGCTGAGAAAGGTTGCCGACCTTTCGCCTGGCTCAAGGAGAGCGTAGAAGAGGTCGCGATCCCGGACACCGGCAACGGCGTCACACTCTCTCTTCGATGAGGGCGAGCTTCGAGGACAGTGGCGGTCGCAGTCGGGCGGGTCATGGGACATATGGCTACCCTGAGCGCGTTGACCACATCCGTGCTCCGGGGAAGGCTGACGTAGCTGGCAAGGGCCAGCCCCGTTTTCTGGCTGACCTCCTTTATTCTATCCAGCGCTGGAAGGAAGCTGTTTTCCAGCAATTCCGTCCTGACATACTCCGGGTAAGCATGCCCCGCCAGCCCCCACATGATGAGCGATCCATCGAGCAGGGCGACCGCGGGGAACTCTGGGGAGAGCTCTTCGCCCAGCTCGGCCAGAGCCAGGCACTCGGCAACCGCGCGCTTAATCCCCAGCAGGCCCCCCTCCACGGACTGTTCGCCACTGCCGAGGGGATCCGCTATGGTCAGGTCCTGCTTGCTGGCATAGAGGGCGGGCTGGCTGCAGAGAATGGCATCGGGGTCCTGCCCGTAGAGCAGCGTGGCGCTGCCGATGTTTATCAGGTAGCACCTTGCCGGGCTGTGGCGGTCAACATCGATGTGAGAGCCATCGCTGGCGATCACTGCGAAGTCAGGTGGGCATGGAGGGGGCTGGAGGCTCCCCACTAGCTGGACGGAGACTCCCGCCACCAGCCAGGATGTCTTGCTGCTTTCAATTTTCCTTCTTAAGGAGTCAAGGTCAGCGGACTGAAGATGGAGTATCTCCAAGGCACGGCCGAGGCAGCCTTTCCAATTCTCCTCCTCTGCCTTGAGGCTTGCTGCCATGCCATCGATTTGGGCTGCCAACTGGTTGAGGTCGAGGGACATTTCTTCGTCTCCCACGGGGAGTATAGCACAAGGAGCTTTTCAATAACAATTGAGGTAGTTCCTCCCTTGGCGGGACTGCCCCAGACATAGGAGCGCTGCGAGAGCTAGTAACAGCTTGACAAGTCGCCCAGCATCGCCTATAAAGGTCGCAAATGAGAATATGCCTCCTAACCTACAGGGGCAACATGAACAGCGGCGGGCAGGGCGTCTACGTCTGCTACCTGGCCAAAGCGCTACATGAGCTGGGTCACCAAGTCCACGTGATCGCAGGCCCCCCTTACCCCTCGCCCCCTGACGGCGTCAAGTTACATAAGCTCGAAGCGCTCAATCTATACGAGACAAACGGCTTCTCTATGCTGTCGAGCCCTCTAAGAATGTTCACCCCCATCAATCTCTACGAGGCTGCTGCGGTGCATATCGGGATGTTCCCTGACATATTCACCTTCAGTATGAGGGCATACCTGAGATTGCGCGATCTCATGTCCAGAGAGAGGTTTGACATCATTCACGATAACCAGACGCTGGGCTACGGCCTGCTTCTGGCCAAGAGCCTGGGTGTGCCCATCGTCGCCACCATACATCACCCCATCTCCGTCGATATGGCGGCTTCCCTGGCCGAGGTCAAGAGCTGGCTGACCAGGTTTAGACGCACGATTTTCTATTCCTTCCTCATCATGCAGGGCGTGGTGAGCAGGAGAATGGACAGAGTGGTAGCAGTGTCGAAAACATCGGCAGAGGATACGATTCGCGCCTTCAAACTGCGCGAGGATAGGGTGAGGATAGTCCACAACGGGGTCGATACCGGCATTTTCAGGAGACTCGATCACGTCGAGAAAGAGCCCAATAGCCTGGTCATAGTGGGCAAAACTGAGGACAAGAAAAAGGGTGTTCACCTCCTGTTGAAAGCTGTACAGCTACTGAAGGACGATGTCGACGTGAAGGTCAGTGTTGTCGGCAAACAGGATCCCGATGACGGGTATCGCAGGAAGCTGGTACAGGAACTTGGGATCGGTGACAGGGTTACATTCACCGGGCGCGTGGGCGCAGAAGAGTTGGCCAGGCTTTATTCGTCAGCGGAGATCGCGGTTACCGCCTCTCTCTACGAGGGCTTTGGGCTGCCCGCCGCAGAAGCCATGGCCTGCGGTACTCCTGTCATCGCCACCAGGGCGGGGGCGCTACCTGAGATAGTGGGAGAGCAGGGAACCGGGATACTGGTGCCGCCGGCAGACCCCCCTGCGCTGGCAGCAGCGATAAAGCGCCTTCTTGCAGACAAGCAGCTAAGACAAAGAATGGGCGACGCTGCCAGAAAAAGGATCGAGGAGTCTTTTAGCTGGGAAGTTGCAGCAAGAAAAACCCTGAAG
>SOKG01000229.1 GCA_004376205.1 Dehalococcoidia bacterium
AACTCTCCGGAGTATGGAGGGCTGAGGTCGATATCTACCTCCGGTCCTGGGAGGATCGCATGGTCCTAGACGAAGGGTATTCCAGAGTCCTTCCCACAGCTATCTCCGCGCTGATGGAGAAATGCAACCTGGAGCCCAAGGATTTTGCCAAGGCGGTCTACGACGCCCCCACGGATGTAAGGAGGCACGCCCGGGTGGCAACCAGCGCGGGATTCGATCCCTCCCAGATTCAGGATACTATGTTCATGACCGTCGGCAACAGCGGAGCCGCGCTGGCGACAATGATGCTGGTAGCCGCCCTAGAGGAAGCCAAGCCTCGTGATAGAATCCTCCTGGCCAGCTACGGTAACGGGGCGGATGCCTTCGTCATGGAGGTAACGGATGGCATTGAGAAGCTGGGGGAGCGGAGAGGCATCAGGAAGCACCTCGAATCGAAGCGAATGATCAAGAGCTATGAAACCTACGTTCGGTGGCGGGGGCTAATGACCCTGGAGGCAGCCAGGCGACCGGAGCAACCACCCACCTCCATCTCGGAGCTACGGCGCGAACGCAGGCAAATCCTGGCGCTCTATGGACAGAGATGCACTAACTGCGGGACGCCTCAGTACGAAGTCAGGCTGGGGAGGGTATGTGTTGTATGTCAGGCCAAGGACCAGTTTGAGCCTTACATGTTTGCTGACAAGAAGGCCAAGGTCTTCACCTTCACCCAGGACAGGCTGGCGGAAAGCGCCGACCCCCCGACAACTCTCGCCGTGGTCGACTTCAATGATGGGGGGCGGGCAGTGTTCTTTATGACCGATCGTGACCCAGATCAGGTGGAAGTGATGATGCCCGTGGAGATGACCTTCAGGAAGCTGTACTTCGACCGGGGAGTCCACAATTACTATTGGAAGACCCGACCCATAAGATGCTAGAGGAGGACCAAGATGGCTGAGAGCATAAAGGACAAGGTTGCCATAGTGGGCATGGGCTGCACTAAGTTCGGTGAGCTCTGGGACAAGAGCGCCACCGATCTCCTGGTGGATGCTGCCTATGAGGCCTATGAGGATGCCGGTATCGAACCCAGCGATATCGAGGCAGCGTGGGTGGGCACCTTCTACAGATATTCTGGCTTGGCTGGCATGGCAGCGGGGGTACCGTTGAGACTGCAGTACAAGCCGGTGACTCGGGTGGAGAACATGTGCTGCACCGGATCCGATGCCTTGAGGAATGCCTCCTATGCAGTAGCGGCACGGGTGTACGACGTGGTCCTGGCCATAGGGGTTGAGAAGATGAAAGACCAGGGTCTGAGCGGCTTGGGCGAACCCTTGTCCGCTGGCGCCCACGTGCATGCTTACAGCTCAGCACCGGGCATATTCGCCATGTTAGCCACCAGATATTTCGCCCGTTACGGCCTCAGCCCCGAGGAGGGGAAGACAATGATGGCCAAGATCTCGGTGAGGAGCCACTACAACGGTTCTCTAAACCCAAAGGCCCACCTACGCAGGACAATGACCGTGGAGCAAGTCCTGAATGCCCCCATCATCGCCTGGCCTCTTGGCGTTTTCGACTGCAGAGCGGTGAGCGATGGCGCGGCAGCAGCTGTAGTGGTGCGCGGTGAGGACGCCAAGAAGTTCCGCCCCGACCCGGTGTACATCAAGGCACTCCAGATATGCGTCGGCCACGGACAGGGAAATGTGAGGAGCGATTGGGACTACACTCATATAGAGGAAACCGTCCGAGCCGGAATAGCGGCGTACGCCGAGGCAGGGGTAGAGAACCCCCGCGAGGAGATAAGCATGGCCGAGGTCCACGACTGCTTCTCCATCACCGAGGCGCTGATCATGGAAGACCTCCAGTTCTCCCCCAGGGGCAGGGTGAAGGAGGATATCGACTCGGGGTTCTTTGAGTTGACAGGGGGACTTCCGGTTCAGCCCGATGGCGGCCTCAAGTCCTTCGGGCATCCAGTCGGAGCCACCGGACTCAGGATGCAGTATGAGATGTATAAGCAGCTTCAGGGTAAGGCAGACCAAAGGCAAATAAAGGACCCCAGATTGGGACTCGTCCAAAATCTGGGCGGCCCACCGTCCTCGCCCGCTATCGCTTGCGTAATTGTCGGGCTTTGAGCCAGGCCGGAAGGCATGGTATCAGGCACACAAAGATTGGCAAAGATCAAACACTGGATCACCACAGAGGCCAGGGGGATGTAGCGATAATGGATTTCCGATTCACCCCTGAGCAAGAGGCACTGAAGAAGGAGTCCGAAGATTTCTTCCGGGATGAGACGGGAAAGGTACACCGGCTAGGAGGCGGGTACAGTGTCTACGCGAGCGATGCAGAAAAAATGCAAGCTAAATCGTATCTGGGAGGAAGCTAGTTGGGCGGTTTTCGGTGTAGCCAAAAAAAGGCCTCCTCTAGTTCTTGAGGGCATTGGCCGTGGGGGCGGCGGTCAATGAAAGACCTCCTAATTATCTAGCTGTCTGACCGAGATTATCCACATCGGGTTCAAGAGAAATACA
>SOKG01000200.1 GCA_004376205.1 Dehalococcoidia bacterium
GGTGGGCACCCAAGCAGAGAAAAGCCCCAGATACGCATTTTTGCTAATCTTTTTTGCTGACGAACTCAGAGGCATGGGGTAGCAGCAGGCGGACAAAAACGGTGGTGTCGCCCTTCATTCTGCTTCAAAAATGGACTGGACGGGACAGGGAACAATAGGATAACATATAAGTAGTACCACATTGCAGCCATGGGGTCGGGGGGGTGAAGGTAGAAGAAAGCCCCCAGAAAGTCCTGGGGGTCTTATTTGGGCCTTCTGGCGCTAGTTGGAACATGCCACATCATGCGACGGCGGATCTGTAGAAGCGGGAGCGGCGCTCTCCCAGCATTGAAAGAAGAGTTGAGAGACATCTCATGTCCGGTGCGCGGTCACGCAACGCACCCAGACTCAGAAGCCTCCCATTCAGTGGCATTGACAGCCTCAAAAAGATAAATGATGGCGAGATTAGAGAGGAGATAGGAACACGACAACATGAGCTATCCCAAGATGGTATACCTTGTGCAGAGACTTTACAGGAGAACTGATGCTGAAGGCATGGAATGGGAAGAAACAGAGATCGAAGGTGTTTTTCAGGCTGCCTTTCCGGAGTATAGCGTCCGTCTCTCCATGCAGCTACTGGATGGGCACGTACTTGGAAGCGAAGATTATGTGCTCAGTATTTTCAGCGCTCGTGGGCTAAAGATTGAAGAGGTATCAGACGTGGACTTAGCCGAAGACCTGGCGGATTCATATGAAGTCATGAAACACCTATATGGAACTGCAAGACGAAAAGCAATGGGCGTGGATCAAGCGATAGACTTGATTCTGTCCTGCCTGGATCAAGATGATATATCCTCCTGAGGGGCCGTATCCAGAACAGCCTGATCAAACCAACGCTGACGCAGCCAAGCATTTTGGCTAACATTTGGCTGTTGGCCTCAGGTCCTTGCGGGCCCAAATCCCGCCCTCGGCACCACGGTCTGGTCACATTTTGGACACGAATTGCTGTGTAGCAGAGGTATATTAGAAATAGAAGTCAGAAAAGGCGCACTAAGAATAATAATCTAGCGGGTGTGCTGAAGTTGAGATCCACGCCTGATTGTGCGCGGATCTTTCTTGGTTTGTAGCTGACGAGCAGCAAGCGTCTGAATGTGAAAACGGAATATCTCTCTGCAGGATTGTCACGGAGGCTGGGTGCCCTGCTGGAAGCCCCGAGGTCCCTTGATAACTCAGAACGGTCGCCGTCTACCCCCGCCTGACCAGCCACCTCCCCCTCCACGGCCCGGCCTGCCACCTCCACCGCCGCCATAGGGCCTGTTGTTCCTTCTGCCTTCGCGGGGAGGGCGTGCCTCACTGATATCCAGCGTACGCCCTGCCAACTCCTTCATGTTCAGACCTTCGAGAGCAGCTTGAGCTTCGTCGTTGTCTGACATCTCGACGAAGCCAAAGCCTCTGGACACGCCGCTGTGCCTGTCCGTGATGATCCTGACTGCTGCAACTTGCCCAAATGCTTCAAAGGCTTGTCGCAACTCTTCTTCCGTGACTTCACGCGCTAGATTGCCGACATGGATATTCAAATTGCCCCCTTCTTTGGGCAGAAGCCCAACTGGCATATCAGTACGAACGAAACGATTAGACGATCTCTACGAGACAGATATCAATAGTCAGGGCTTTCCCAGCTAGAGGGTGGTTGGCATCCAACGTTACGCTCGATTCGGAGACATCGATCACAGTTACTTGCAGTCCTAGATCATTCCCTTCACGTATTACTAGATCCAGACCGGCCGCTGGTTGAAGGTTCCCTGGGAATCGCTCCCGGTCTAGCATAAATACCAGTTCATCATGGTATGGGCCGTATGCATTGCCCCCCATGACCTTGATGGTTTTCGATTCGCCCGTAGTCATCCCGACCACAGCCTGTTCAAGGTCCGTGATAACCTGATCCTCGCCTATTGTGAATTGCAGAGGTTGATCCTCGACGGAAGCCTCAAATACCTTGCCATCCGTGAATTTGCCCGTGTAGTGTACCCTGACGGTATCACCATGTTTTGCCTGCGCCACTGTTCGCTCCTTTCGCACCAAAACGGGACAGCACAGCGCATGATGTCATGCGACAAAACCATGGATCTTCATAAGGAGGAATTGGGCACCATTCCCACCTGCCCTTATCCTCAGCCTAAGTCCTCAAAGCGAGCCTGATAGGATCAGCAGGTAACTGCTCTTCTCTTGTGGCTACCGCCTAACCGTAGCGTAGCAGTCTGAGCAGTACACGGGTCGCCCGTTTCGGGGCTCGAACGGCACTTCGCAGTCTTTGCCGCAAGAGGCGCAGACGGCGGGATGCATTTGCCTCTGCCGGTAGCCTCCGCCACCATACCCACCACCGCGCTGTTGTTTTCTGGCTGCTCGGCAGTCAGAACAACGGCCAGGTTCATTGGTGAAGCCCTTGGAAGCGAAGAACTCCTGCTCGGAAGCGCTAAAGGTGA
>SOKG01000265.1 GCA_004376205.1 Dehalococcoidia bacterium
CCGCAAACTCGGCATAACAGATTGCGCCACTCTTCTTGGCGCCCTTGGCGCCGAGATCGTGAAAATCGATGAGCCTGATCCCTCGCTTGTCACTTCTTTGCCCATCTAGCCAGTAGCCGAACGAATATAACTCGCTAGCTTCGCCTGCAGTACAAGTAGCGCCCAATCTCCAGAACTTCGGTTTAGGGCACCCCCCAGGTTCGCCTTCTCCTTATCAAGAAGTAGAATGCCAGTCCACATACTGCCAAGCCACAAGCCCTTGGGCCACGTCTTCTTTCAACTATAGGGAGTACGATTATCTACCTGTAAATACCGAAACGGGTCATTGTATACCTGAGAATACGTATGCTAATCTGTACTTCTCAGCATAGACAAACTGTTTGCTCCAGAAGGGTAAGCAAAGCATGCGCAGAAAGAGCAGGCTTCAACACTTCGCGGTGACGTTAGGCTGGGTATATACCGGGCTGCTTCTCGGCTTGGTGATGGGAGCCGCGTTTTCGCCGGGGCACACCTTGTTGCTTTACTTCAGATGTGGGGCTCTTTACGTTTGCATTTGGGCTGATAACCTGGTTTCTATTCTTCAAGCTGCCACAGAGGCGTCGCACAGATCGAGTCGCATCGAACGGATAGGGAAGAGAGCCTAGTTCTCAGGCGGTCCGATGAGATTGCTGGCGAACTGGGAGATGAATAATCAGTCGTCCGTGTTCAGGAGACCCTCAGCAGTTCGTAGGCAGAAATGTTTGCGAACCCAAATATGGCTCCGGTGAAGTGCTGTAGCTGCGGCACAGCATCTGAGCGATGTGCAAGACTTTCCCCAAAACTAGCCTCGGATAGAACGCTGCAATTCGTCAAAGTATTTGCCCTAGCAGAATTGTTCTTGACCAATCGCAGTTAATTTGCAAAAATGGCGCATTCGCAGTCGTTCAACGAAACTGGTCCCAACACAGCGACCTAGTTTAGCCTTCGTGTCACAATAGCCAATTACTCTGCGGTTGAGGGGAATCTCGCTCCATCGTCCAGGGAGGGAAGTATGTCGAACGTGCGGATATCAGTCTCGATAGCTTCATTCTCACAAGGCCTCAGATAGCTGAAGTTCACCTGCGCTCTACCCACAGTAAGTGCACGGAACACGAAGACCTGCTGGCCGGAACCACCCATCAGCTCGGAGCCCACCTCGTAGCGCTCGTCCACAAGCTCCAGGAGCCCGTCATCGTAGTCGGCTACCCATATGTAGCCGGTTGTAAGATTGGCGTCCAGAGGCACTTCGTAGGTATTTCCTACCGCGAGAACCGTGGCCTCGTTCTGAGCGTCGGCTTCCCCTTCGTTGCCATGGGCGAAGGCTGTCAATCCCCCTGCTATGCTGCCGAGCACCAGCACGACCGCCATAACTACCAGAGTCCTCTTCATCTTCGTTTCCTCCTTTCGTTGCGCTTCCATAAATAGAGACGAAATGATACTGCAAAATGTTCCCCAGGACCCGAAACACTATCCACAAACTGGCGATAGCCCCAGACTATGCACGGTGAATACCGCATATAGGTTTGACATTCCTGGCGATTTCTGATATAAGACCTACACCCCGTACATCCAAGATTGATCATCGCGATCGACTGAGAGAATTTCAAAAGCTGCCAATTTTTGGAAACCTTAACGCGGGTTATTAACGGGCAGGAATGGACCTCTGAGAAGAACGTGATAACTCCTTAACTTTTTTTCTCAAGCAGTGCTTTCCATACTTGGAGGATGGACGAAGGGGGTGATCGGATGTGACGGGATGTTGTGGTCTCGGCTAGGAAATTAAGGCACGAAGGAGGTAGAATCATGGCACTGGGAGATCTAGGCAAGAAAGTCAGCGAGGCATTGTCGCAAACGATAAAGGGCGTCGGAGACGTCACGAAGAGTACGATAGATGCTACCCGCAGTAACCTAGTGGAAGGTCTTCGTGGCGTCAGGGATGTGGTCACGGAGGCGTCTGGGCTGGCAGGTGACACCGTAGCGGGTGCGATTCAGGCGGCTAGCCAGGTTGGTGCTGAACTTGGCTCCACGGCTAAGGGAGCTGTGATCGGTACCATACGGGGCCTAGGTGAGGTCACCACGGTGACAACGGGTGAAATAAGCAATATCATCCGGGCAGCCATAAAGGGTACCAGCGAAGTAGGTGGCGATGTCGCAAAGGTAGCTCGAGATGCTGCTGAGGGTGCGGTGTCAACCGCTAAGAGCGTTGGCCTGGGGCTGGAAGATGCCGCTTTCAGCGTTGCCAGAGGAGCGATCCAGGGCGCAAGGGATACCGGTGGGGACCTGGCATCAGTAGCAAAGGATACCATTCAAGGAACTATCAAAGGGGCCAATGAGACCGGTGGCGACGTGATGGAAACGATCTTTGGCACAGCGCGCGGGACCATAAAAGGCACGGCGGAGGTTGGTGGGGACTTGGCCTCAGTGGCGCGGAATGCAGTAGA
>SOKG01000069.1 GCA_004376205.1 Dehalococcoidia bacterium
CACCGATCTAAATTTGTAGCCGTAGACGTTCAGCCCTCTATTAGTCGTCATCTTCCGCAGAACCATTTCCACTTTGGAGCCTACTTTTACGTCTTCAGGAGTGGAGGTTTCCGTCATCAGACCCTGGTATCTGCCGCCCCCTTCAAGGTCCACGATGACGGGGGTAATCGGTGGTTCAAAGGTTGGTGGGGGCGCCCAGTTGACACAGTAGGTATGCACCGTCCCTTTCTTGCTGAGCTTGTATTCCTCAAGGCCTAGGCTGCCGCACTCGTGGCATATCTTGGTGCGCGGGTAGCTAATATGGCCGCAATCCCTGCATTTGATGCCAATCAATCGGTACACCTCTGGGTTGAACCGCCAAAACAGCGGCGATGCTGGGGCCGGTTGTACCATTAGATCACCTCTCTAGTTGATTTTGAGAATAAGTCTATACATGATTTGGCTCAAAGTCCGACGATACAGACGCTTACCGTAGGTGCAAAGGGTTCGTGTCCCATGTTATGGGCGAGGCCCAACTTCGGGTCCTTTATCTGACGTTTGTCAGCCCTGCCCTGAAGCTGAAGATAGAGCTCGTAGAGCATCCTTATGCCCGAGGCGCCGATGGGGTGGCCGAAGCACTTCAGTCCTCCGTCAGGCTGCACCGGAAGGTCTCCACTGAGCTCAAAGGTCCCCGCGTCGATATCTTCCTTGACCTTACCCCTGGGGCTGAACTGGAGGTCCTCCATAGTCACAGCCTCGGTGATGGAGAAGCAGTCGTGCACCTCCGCCATGCTTATTTCCTTGCGGGGGTCTGTAATCCCGGCCTCTTTGTAGGCGGCCACACCGGCACGGTAACCCTCTTCTACGTGGGTGTAGTCGTAGTCCGAGGTTATCCGGCCTGAGGTGGGGCTGGTGCATAACTGCAGGGCCTTGATATACACCGGGTCCTTGCGGAATTCCTTGGCCTTGTCGGCGCTGGTGATGATAGCCGCGGCACCTCCATCGGACACGCTGCAGCAATCGAACAATCCCAGAGGCCAGGCGATAATGGGAGCGTTCAGTACCCGCTCGATGGTCAGCAAGTTCCTCAGGTGGGCCTTGGGGTTCAACGAGCCGTTGGCGTGACTCTTCACGGAGATCTTGGCCAGCATGGTCTTGCCTTCCTCCGGACTCAAGCCGTAACGGTGGAAGTACTTGGTAGCCATCATGGCGAACATCCCAGGCATGGTGGCAACGGCGTGCGTGTGAGTGAGGTTGTCCATCCCCGGCAGGCCAGTCATGCCCGCATCCTTGAGCTTCTCGAAGCCCACAGCCAGGACAACATCGTAGATGCCGGCGGCCACCGAGTATGCAGCGTTCCTCACAGCGTCGTGCCCCGAGGCGCAAGCATTCACTACGTGGGTAATGGGGACATACTGCATCCTCAACGGCTCACTGATGGACCGGCCCCCATGGCCACTGAAAATGCTGCCGCCCCATACGGCCTCGATATCTTTAGCCTCCACGCCGGCATCAGCATACGCTTCGGTCACGGCATCCACGATGAGGTCGCTGGGGCCCTTGTCCCACAGCTCACCAAACCGGGTGCAGCCCATCCCTACAATGGCAACCCGGTCCTTAATGCTTCCTGGCATATCTTGCCTCCTCTAACACCTTATCGGTCGGGCTTTCCAGAAATAGTTGCTTATGCCCCGATCTGCAAACACCTTCCTGAAGGTCATCTCCACTTCCATTCCCACTTTGACGTCTTCTGGATCTCTATCGGTAAGATCGAAAAGTGATCTTCCCCCACCTTCGAAGTCAATCATCACCACCGAGGACGGGGGGTCCACAGCCGGAGACAGCATGTCCTGGGTGTAGCTGAACACGGTAGCCTTCTTTCTGGCAAAGTTGTAGTCGTCGAAGTCGTCCAGAGCCTGGCATACGGCGCATACGCGGATAGGCGTCGTGCTGATAGCCCCACTATCATACTGGGGGGTTTCACATCGCCTGCACTTTATCCCCCAGAGGCCGAGGATGGTCTTTCTCTCTCTCCAGTTCGCGGCTACCGAGATGTGCCCCCTCTCGGGACGCCTGGCCATTTCCAGGGGGACGATGTCACGCCACCGCAGGTAGTCATTGTAGCTCCTCATCATGTGCTTGGACTGCAGGTGCTTGGCAAAGCCGCGGCGCTCCCCGAGCTTCTCTATGGCGTCGGTGACCTGAAGGAGGAAGGCATCAGCGCCATTACCGTAGCTAGCAAAGAGAATCTTATCGCCCGGCTTGGCCTGCTCCAGGGCGCTTATCAGCATCATCAAGGACATTGCGCATCCGAGGAGGCCCACCGACATGAAAAGGCTGGCAGGGTCCAGTAGTTGTGCAGGCTCGAATCCTAGCTGCCCCGCTACTCTTCCGTGCCTTCTCACATCTCCGGGAGGATCGAAGACCACCCTGGCGAAGTCCCTGGTGGTGAGCCCGCACTTCTTCATCAAGCCTGTTATCGCCTCGGGCATAACCTTGGAATAGCTTTCATCCATAACCATGCGGTCTTCCCAGGAGCGAACGAAGGTGTCGGTATCCGATCGCCAGGTAGCTACCAGTTCATCCGAGATCGAATAGCTGCCCTCAATCTCGGCGATAACATCCTTGTTGCCCAGAAGGAGGGCTGCAGCGGCGTCGCCCAGGGCTTGCTCGACCATTCCGGAGGGAGCCGCCATTCGGGTGTCGGCTGCGGTCACGAGGATGCTCTCTGCAGTACCGGCTCTTACAGCATCCAGGGCCATGGCGACGGCAGTCGTACCTCCACGCAATGAGCTTGTGATATCGACGCTTCGGATATCCCGACGCAGATCCAGCGGGATACCCATCAAAGCTGAGCACTGCTTTTCCTTGTAGGGAGAGGAGGTAGTGGCGAAGTAGAGACCGTCCACCGTATGTGGGTCCATGTCTCTCAGGCAGTCCATAGCTGCTTCCATGGCCATGTTGACGCTATCCTCATCATAGTAGGCTACGGCCCTCTCTCCGGGGATGGCGAAGCCTCCCCACGCCTCTCGGAAAAGCTGCCGATCCATTCGATGCCAGGGAATGTACGCGCCATACGAGGTTATTCCTATCATCGATATCTCCTGGGTTTGTTATTGGTTTCGGCCATACCACACCCTATTTTATCATTTTGAGGATAAGGCGTGCGACATCTGCTGAGTATAGTGTCGTTACTTGTTTTGGCCCACTGCCCCTTCTCATTGGCTCTTGAGGGACAGCACTATATGAGGTAGTGGTGGCACTGTGTAGACAACAGTGCTAGCACCTGACATAATAGGGTAGTGGGTGTAAGACGCCCTGCAGTCCCCAGCAAGAGCGAGCAGGGAGCTCTCGGAAGAGGAGAGCGCATATGGAGAAAACGAGAGTAGTTGTAGTGGACGATGAGGCCCTTTTCAGGGAGCTATTATGTCGCACTCTGTCTGCAGAGCCGGGACTTGAGGTAGTGGGTGAGGCTGAGGATGGTGAGACGGCGATCCGCCTTGCCAGGCAGGAGAAGCCCGATGTGGTGCTTATGGACATCGAGCTCCCGGGTGAGCTGGACGGCATGGAGGCGGCGCTGCAGATCAAGAAGGAAAGGCCGCAAACGGGCATTGTTATCCTCTCTGTCCACAGAGAGCGGCACTATGTGACAAGCTTGCCCCTCGAAGACATCCAAGGGTGGGCCTACCTCCTGAAACAGACAGCGCCGGACCTGGCCACGGTCGTGCGTGCCATCGAGGGAAGCAAGGCAGGCATGGTGGTCCTGGACCCCGCGGTAGTGGCAGGCCTGCGCCCCGGGCAAGGCTCGGCAGTGGCGAGGCTGAACCCCAGGCACCAGGAAGTCCTGGAGCTCCTCGCCCAGGGCTACAGCAACGCCGCTATAGCCGAGCATCTGAAGCTGTCCCGAAAGTCGGTGGAGACCTACATCAACGGCATCTATCAGGAACTACATCTCTCTCATGAGCTCGACATTCACGCCAGAGTCAAAGCCACCCTCATCTATTTAGAGAGTTCCAAGAAACGTCAGGGATAGACGAGGGGAATTATCAGGCGAGCACCATTGTATCCCTTCTCAAAGGCGCTACTGTGGTTATCCGTGAAGAGGTGTGTACTTCGTAGCGAAGGAAGGGATGCCGGGTGTACCGCGTCATTGTAGCCGATGACGAGCCTGAGTTTCGCGTATGGCTTCGGTCATTGCTGGAGAGCAGCGAAGACTTCCAATTGGTGGGCGAGGCCAGCACAGGCACGGAAGCCATTCACCTCATCCCATCCCTTGTGCCAGACCTGGTGATCGCAGATATGTATATGCCCGAGCCAGACGGCCTGGAAGTAGCTCGATACGTTCAGGACTACTTCCCCGGCATCAAAGCAATACTTGTCAGTGCCCGTGAGGAGCGCGTCTATGAAAGACTGGCAATGGAAGAGGGGGCACTGGCCTTTATTCCAAAGATAAGGCTCTCTCTGGATGCTCTGCGCCAGGCCTTGCAAGGGGAAGAATAGCTGTGACCTCTGTGCCCTCGTCCCGAGCACTGTGGACAACACACCTGCCGCCCACTACCTCAGCGTAGTCCTGCATCGTCAGCAGGCCCAGTCCGCCAGAAACGCTTCCTGAGTCGAATCCCTGGCCATTATCCTGCACTGTGAGGCGCAACCATCCTTGGGAAGACAGCCCGAGCGCCATGGTTATCCTGCTGGCCTTTGCATTCTTGACCGCATTGGTCAGGGCCTCTTCGGCGATGCGATACGCTGCCAACCTCACTTGTTCTGGAATCAACTTGGGATTGGCCCTCTCGTGCTGGACGAGCTCTTCATCCAGTTCCATCTCAATAGGCAGGGCAGCTTCAAGTTGGTCTTCCAGAGAACGCAGGGCAGCGACGAGCCCCCGACGCAGGATAGAAGGGTAGAGACGGTGGCTGATGGACCGTACTTGGCTCTCCAGCAACTCTGCCAATTTTTGGCGCAGGTCCCCTATTTCCTCGGCTAACTTTGTTGGCGAGGCCGTCCGCTCCAACTCCGCTAGTCGATGTAGCAGGATAATGAGCTTGTTCTGTACCGACCCATGGAGCTGCTGCGCGATGTCTCTTCGCACAGACTCCTGCATGGTAACCATTCGTTGTCGCGACAATTGCAGCTCCTCCGCCCTCGCTAGAGTGGCTGCATGCTCGACCCGTTCGTCTTCTGCCATCTTGCGCTCGGTGACGTCGCGAAAGTTGGCAAGTACACCCCCCACAACTGGGTCATCGAGGAAGTTTCTGATCATGACTTCAAGGATACGCCATGAGCCGTCTTTATGCTGGGTGCGTAGCTCTCCGTGAAAAGTGGCCCCTGGATTCTGGACGAGTCTAGCAAAGGCCGCAGCGACATCTGGCATATCGTCTGGGTGGACGAAATCAAACGATCTTTTTCCTATATGCTCACCAACTCCGTATCCCAATACGCGTTCAACAGATGGGCTTTGGGAGATAATGCTTCCGTCCCGATCCAGAATCGCGATGTCATCCAAGGAGTTCTCGATCATCACCCGAAAGTGCTTTTCCCTTTGCTTTAGCGCCTCCTGCGCATGCTTGCGCTCGGTGATATCGCGATAGTTAACAACAATACCGTTGACCATGGGATCATGGAGGAGGTTATTTACCACCCCTTCGATTACACGCCACGAGCCGTCTTTGTGCAGGAAACGGACTCCCATAATTACAGCTTGCCCAGGATGCTTGAAGAGCACATCCAAGGTTTTGCTTACATTTTGCGCATCGTCTGGGTGAAGGAACTCAAGCGTGCCCTTGCCTACTAGTTCCTCCGGTTTATAGCCGAGGATCCGTTCCGCAGAGGGGCTCTCGTAGAGGATCGTCAGGTCGCCGTTCAGAATCGCGCTGCCATCCAAAGAGTTGTCAACAAGAGCTCGAAAGTGCTGTTCACTTGCCTGCAACGCCTCCTCTCTCCTCTTGCGCTTGGTGATGTCTCTTATGACAGCAACCAACGTCCTTGGGTTTCCCTGAGCATCTTTGATGGCTGAAGCCGCAAAACTGATGGCGATTTCCTCGCCAGCTTTGTTGATGGCACCAATATCGACATGTTCCGCGCTGCCCTTCTCCATAACCTCTTTGAAGACTTCCCTGGCCTTCTCTCTATCCCTTGGTCCAGAGTATGTCGGTAAATCAAGAGCAGACGTCCCAACCAGCTCATCGGCCCTGTAGCCGAGCAGTTTTTCAAAGGCTTTGTTGACATAGACCACTTTGCCATCCAAATCAACCAGCATGACGCTATCGGGCATTTCTTCAATGGCTGCGGATGTCACATGTCCACGCTTTAGCAGCGCTTCCTGCGTCCACTTGCTCACAGCCCGTGACTTCCTCACTGGCGGTACGCGCTCATAAAGGGCATGCGGCTGCTCTTTGAGCCGTTTTTCGCTTTTCTCAACGCATTTCTTTTCTGATTCTCTAACCATGATACCACTCAACTCCTTGGCAAGAGCCACTTGGCGAAGAATGATTCCAAAATGCCAAGCCCTAGGTAGTGCGAATCATATCAAAAAGAGCCAAGCAACGCAACAAGCCGATGTTTGGTAGCTGAATGTCAGCCAAAATGCTCTCAAACGGAAGAGGCGACGACCGGATTCGAACCTTTGACCAAGAGGTGTGCCTCGTGATAGACTAGCACGGTCGGTCTGATTAGGACAGAGCAACCACCGAAGAGGAGAAGGAAATGAGAAAGCTGGCAATTGTCTCGATTCTGTTGTTGGTACTGGCGCTTGTCAGCAGCACCGTCAGCTGTGCTCAACATGAAACAGCTCCCGATGCCTTGCATTGGACAGGTGCCGAAACTGTGCACACAGCCTATGGGCCTGTCAAGGGCTTTGAGGATGAAGCTGAGACCTGGGTCTGGAAGGCCATCCCCTATGCGAAGCCGCCTGTTGGCGAGCTGCGCTGGAAGGCACCGCAGGATCCCGATCCTTGGAACGTAACGCGGGAGGAAACAGAGTTCAGTAGTGAATGTCCCCAGTATGACATCTCTGGATCAGTCGTCGGAAGTGAAGATTGTCTCTACCTAAACATATGGCGGCCTCAATCCAACGAGCGGAATTTACCAGTATACTTCTGGATACACGGCGGCGGAAACAGTGCAGGCTCGGCCTCGAATGAAGGATACAACGGGGCAAATATCGCTAGCAAGTCCAACATGGTCGTGGTGACTGTCAACTACAGGTTGGGGCCTTTGGGATGGTTCGCTCACAGCGCGTTGAGAAGCGGTGAACGCGGTGGTGAGCTTGACGATTCCGGGAACTACGGCACATTGGACCTGATAAAGGCACTGACGTGGGTACAGCAGAACATAGAGGCGTTCGGGGGGCATCCTGACAGTGTTACCATTGCAGGGGAATCAGCAGGTGCCATCAACGTCTATTCCCTTTTGATCTCTCCACTTGCGGAAGGCCTTTTTGACAAGGCCGTAGCGCAGAGTGGGGTCCCTATTTCCAGTTCGCCCACTGATGGCGAAGAGAGTGCCCGCAGCGTGATCACCAAGCTCCTGGCAGATGATGGAACTGCCGTTGACCAAATAGCTGCCGAGTCCTATCTGGACAGCATGTCCCGCGAGGAAGTCGCGGCGTACTTGAGGTCGAAAACCCCTGCTGAGCTACTGGCTGGCTACGAATCGCTGGCTTTCAGCATGATCGCGTTCCCTTTCATATTTGAAGATGGCACCGTTATCCCGGATACAGGATTTGACGCTCTTGAGACAGGGACCTATCCTAACAAAGTGCCGATAATATTGGGAAGCACCCAGGAAGAGACCAAGCTGTTCCTTTTCATGGATCCTTCATTTATCGGGAAAGACGAGCTATATCAGAGCGTGGCATCCTATACCAGTGATCTCTGGAAGGCCGTAGGTGTGGACGACGTGGCAAGGAAACTGAGGTCACACGCGGATCAGCCTGGTGTGTATGTCTACCAATTCCGTTGGGGGTCAGGAGGGGACGTCGGTCAAAGCGTGATTCCCGATCCATGGGGCTTCAAAATCGGTGCGTCCCATGGCATGGATGTTCCCTTCTTCTTTGGCAACGATGACTTGTTCGGCCCGCTTACCTCCTTGATATTCACAGAGGAGAACCATCCGGGCAGAGAGGCGCTGTCCAATGCGATCATGGCGTATGTGGCGCAGTTCGCACGCACAGGAGACCCAAACAGGCACGGGGTCGACTTGACTGAATGGAAGCCGTGGTCCAACGGGGTTGATGAGCCCAAGTGCATTCTTTTGGACGCAGATAAAGAAGTAAGCAACATAGTAATGTCCACACTGGAACTCACGGAATCAGATGTCAAGGCAGCGGTGGAATCTGAGGTTCTTGAGTCGCTGGATTCCGAGTCACTTCGATTCCTGCTCCGATTCGTCGAGCGACACTGGAGTGTAAACGCAGGGCAGTAAACATTCCCTAAGGGGAGCCCTTCTCGCCGTAGTGCTCCATAAAGACTCAGTTTGGCAACGTTTCAGAGCACCGGCCATCTCTGCGCGCTTACCTGGCTTGCCACTTTCTTGGAGGCTCTGACCAGGAGGGACGTGTCCTGACAGACTAGCACAGCCAGGACGGTTTGGAGAGGCAAGTAGGAGGAGGAATGAGGAAGCCAGGGATTGTGCTTTTGGCCTTACTTATGGCGCCGACTGATCAGGTGGCTGGTGCGTGAGAGCCCAGCCGTTGTAGCTAAGATATGACGCCTTTGCCTCGCCGCCTCCTCAGCCACACAGCGAGGGCAACGGAGACAAGCGCCA
>SOKG01000016.1 GCA_004376205.1 Dehalococcoidia bacterium
ACACCCTTCTGGCGTTGTCTCTGACTAACCTAAACCTCTTGACCTGCCCCCTGAATCCCAGGCTGCTGTTCAACCTCTCCTTGATGTATGCTGCCAACTCGTCTCTGGTCAGGTGGCTGGCCCACTTTTCATCAAGCACCAGCGTGACCTGGAGCGTCACTTCTTTGTTGCTCATGGCACCTCCCGTATGGCGTTAGCTTCTCTCCTTGAGATGCCCTGCTCATTCGCATGCACATTCATAATGATATACACACAGGATTACAAAACCATTAAGAAAACTGCGGCGAGCTTACACAGAGCTTACAAATAGATTACAACATGTTGCGGCAATTCTCAACGGCGGCTGGTTGCCACCCGAGCGAACCCTTGTCTGTGGGGATGGTTGTCTTCTTCTGGCATCCTGCGTTTGTACAAAACCAGCCTAGCGCCTTGTGGAGGGTACAAATCCTTCACCAGGGGCAGAGCCTGATGCTATCCGGTTACCCTCTCTTCAACGAGGAAGGCGACTATCTTGCTTCTGTCCATGAATCTGTCCTCATCTTCGCTTATCACCTGGTAGGCCTGCGACACTGAGAATTCAGCGGCGGCTTGACAGTCTTCCATGGTGTCAAACCAGACCTCCGTGATACAATCAAAGTCTGGTTCCTCAGAGCCGGGGGGAGTAATGATATAGTTTCGCACGTACCTCTTAAACGGGAAATGCCTCAACGCTAGTGGCACATGCACTTCCTCGTAGTGCCTGGAGAACTCCTCTGGTGAAAGACCCGGCTTCCTCTTGATTAGCGACATTCCTTTGATCATACCTAATTACCTCCTCGACGATTCAAACCCCATAACCCTTGCCGTATTCTACTGCGGTGAGTATACTACTACAAGAAGCGGGTTTCCATCGTACCCACACCAGTCGACATGGCAAAGCCTGCGCTGTTAGAGGAAAAACATGGAGTTGCAATGCCCCCTATGTGGCCGAAGGCTTCCGAGTTTGGAGGTGCTTGTCCAACATCTAATGCTGGCGCACGAAAAGGACAGAAAGCAAGCTACGGAAATGGCAGTTCAAGTATGGAAACGAAACGAAGGGAGCTAGTTTGGGCGAAGGGCTAATGCAACCATCGGTCTTTGCAGCTCAGAATTGTAGCCGTTTTCCATTGAGCGACACGTTATTTCTGTGCCAGTTGCTTTGCCTGAGCCACCAGCCACCTCTTGGCATCGTGCTCGGCATAGGCAAAATAAGTGCCTGAGGTAAATCTCCTGGCGAGTAGTCTGGCAACCCCCGTAACACCAATGACTGCGTAGGCATGTCCCTTGAATCCATCCAACGCCGCTGATATTTCTTTGCCCCTGTGTCGTATCTTTTTGGTGGCGCGAGTATTAGTTACATTGGCCATGATAAGCATAGCAGAATCCGAGGGTTCACCCTGAAATGCCTGAAGAACTTGTTCCACTTCTTCCATTGCCTCCAAGTATTCTGCTTCCGGCAAGTCCGAATAGTCGACAGACAGTATTGTGAACCCGTCATAATCAGTCCACTTTATGCGGTCACTCATTTGCCACCTTTGCCGATCTGCACGGTGTTTCGCTGGAGTTGTCTTGATTGTATCCGATGTGCGCTCTGGGCGCAAGAATGCTTCTGGCTGAGACAGGACAGGCAAACAGTGCCAGAGCAGCGAAAGCATGGGAGCATCCCAAGACAGTTCTCTGCCCGACGTGGGTCAACACTCAACTTATGGAGGCTGAGCGAAACCGCCCGGCCGAGCTACAAAATGACCCGTCAGAGGAAATGAGAATAAAGACAAGCCCTTAATATCAGGAGGTGGAGAAATTAGTGCGCGAAGCGGTGCAGGGGGAACCTGCTGCCAGCGGGCAGCCGATAAGTCACCCCAGGGGGGGCTTGCTGAATCTGCACCCGCCGATCAGGGAGTCGCCGGATGGCACAAGGAAAGCCCACTCAGTGCCTGCTGTGGACGAGTGGGCTTCGCCTAGGAGAGACTAGACGAGGAATGCTCACAGTAGAAGCATAGTACCACGGTACTGCGCCGTCAAGATATCCAATCTTACCCTTTCCTCCCGAATATTCGCTGCTCTTGCACAAGAGAGGGTGGCAGAGACCAATGGAGGGAACCGCAGGAAGCGGGGGTTGGATTCGAACCAACGACCTTCGGGTTATGAGTCTGAGGGCTTCCACTGCAGGGGTACTGCGCCCTTGGCTGCTAAGCCGGCGGCGGCGCGATGATGCATATACAGCCCTCTAAAGCGGCTACAGCCAAGATGGCTCCCAAGATTATCAACCCAACCAATAGTCGTTTCATTCCCCTTCCCCCTCCTCACCCAGCGCGTACTCCTTGAACTTGTTCACATCCAGAGTCTTGCCCTAGCCCGCTTGGCTCGCAGCGACCAAGCCTCTTACGCCTTGAGATATTCTACAGCAATATGTATAGTAGCACAAGA
>SOKG01000182.1 GCA_004376205.1 Dehalococcoidia bacterium
CCATGATCCAGACCGGCTTTTTACTGAATGCCTTGGCTTTTTCCTCGCTGGCCAGGATCATAGCGCAGGCACCGTCCACGGGTACAGGCTTGGCCTCTTGCACTCTAATGGGATCGCACAGCATCGTTGACCTGAGCACGTCTTCCACACTTAGGTTGTCGCAGCACATGGCGAAGGGGTTGTTCCCTGCGTTCTTGCGACTCTTCACAACCACCTTGGCGCACTGCTCAGGCGTTATCCCGTACTTAGTGGTGTACCTCATCGCCTGAAGGCCAGCGGCGGAGACCAAATCGAGCCCGACCCTTCTCTGATAGACTTGGTCCATGCCCACCCATTCTATCTGGTTCTTCTGGCACTGGGATTCCTTGTTGTATGAGAGCAGTAACACAGTGTCACAGTGTCCCGAAAGAATCTGCATCGCGCCGTAGTAGACCGCCAGAGCACCGTCCGATGTAACCCTCTCGTCTTCCCTCTGATACGCACCCACTATGTAACCAAGAAACATGTAAGCACCGGCAGGTCCGCTGAACAAGTCATAGCCTGCCGCTGTTGTGCAATCTATGCCGGTGCCGTCGGCTTTGAACTCGAGCCCGGTTTGCCCCATCACATCCCGGGTCACATCGTACATCAGCTCGCCAGTGTGCAGGGTGGACTTTCTCTCCTCAAATTTGGTCTGGGCTACGGCAACTATACCGACCCTTCCTGCCATAAAGCACCTCCGTTTCTTAACTGGTATCAAATCTTTCGGCCAGCTAACGCGGAGCGCAAAAAAATACGCCCTATTGGCAAAGTAGCGTTAGAACCAAGGCAATATACTAAACCAATTCCAGTAGAGGTGTCAACTTTACCAGCACTACCACAGGGCGACTAAAACTAGCCATTGCTAAACGAACTCTGATATAATAATATGTGGGAAAGCTAGAGCTAAGAGTGTGTGCAATGAGGGTGGAGAGGCTCTCTGCCTGAGGGCTTATCCGCCTGGTGTTTGTAGCGAAGCAGGGACGGAATATGTACCAAATCCTAGCGAGGGAAGACCTTACCCCTGAGATCCATCTATTCGAGATCGCTGCTCCGGAAGTTGCCCGAAAGGCACAGGCGGGGCAGTTTGTTGTCATCAGGGTAGATGAGAAAGGGGAACGCATCCCGCTGACCATCGCTGATTGGGATCGGGAAAAAGGCACGGTTACCGTTGTCTTCATGGAGGTGGGCAAGACGACTCGCAAGTTGGCGACCCTGAAGGCTGACGAATCCGTTGTTAGTTTCACTGGCCCCCTCGGCTTGCCAACCCACATCGAGAAGTTTGGCACGGTGGCCTGCGTCGCCGGCGGCTTCGCCATCGCCACCATTGTTCCCATTGCGCGGGCAATGAGAGCAGCAGGAAACAAGGTTATCTCGATAATGGGCTTTCGCAACAAAGACATGGTGTTCTGGGAAGACCGACTGCGCAACGTCAGCGACGAGTTGATAGTGACCACCGACGACGGCTCATACGGACGCAAAGGTGTGGTTACCATCCCTTTAAAGGAGCTCCTTGAGGGAGATAAGAAGATCGATCGGGTAGTGGCTATCGGCCCCACCGTCATGATGAAGTTCAGCTCGCTGACCACCCAGCCGTTCGGGGTGAAGACCATTGTCAGCCTCAACCCGATCATGGTCGATGGCACGGGTATGTGTGGCGTCTGCCGGGTATCAATTGGCGGCATGACCAAGTTTACCTGTGTCGATGGCCCCGATTTCGATGGCCATCAGGTCGATTGGGACGAGCTTATGGCCCGACAACGCATCTATCTCGATGAGGAGAAGCGGTCTCTGGAGTTGTGGCAGCGAAGCCGCGGCAGGAGGTAGGAACCTGTGGCGAAACTGGACCTAAACCGGGTGTCTATGCCCAAGCAGAAGCCCAAGGCGCGGGCCAAGAATTTCAACGAGGTGGCGTTGGGATACACGGAGGAGCACGCACTGGCTGAGGCCAACCGCTGCATTCAGTGTAAGAAGCGTTCCTGTGTTGACGGTTGCCCTGTGGTAGTAGACATCCCGGAATTCATTTTGGCACTGCGAGAAGGCAACATGCCCGAGGCTGCAAAGGTGCTCAAGAGCAAGAACGCCCTGCCCGGCATCTGTGGTCGAGTTTGTCCCCAGGAGACACAGTGCGAGGAAGTATGTTCCCTGGCCAAGAAGGGCGCCCCCATAGCAATCGGCCGACTGGAACGCTATGTTGCCGACTGGGAACTTAACCATCAAACCGACTCCAATCCGGAGGTCGCTCCAGCAGCTGGCAAGAGGGTAGCCGTAGTCGGTTCGGGGCCAGCGGGGCTTACTGTAGCCGCCGACCTGGCAATGCGGGGGCACAAGGTCACCATATTTGAGGCGCTGCATGTCGCCGGTGGAGTGTTGATGTACGGCATCCCTGAGTTCAGGATGCCCAAGAACATTGTCCAGGCTGAGGTAGATTATGTGAAGTCCCTGGGGGTGGAGATAAAGCTGGACTCGGTAATTGGCAAGATATCGACAGTTGATGAGCTTCTGCAAGAGGGTTACGACGCAGTTTTCCTGGGAACAGGTGCGGGATTGCCCATGTTCCTAAATATTCCCGGCGAGAACTACAACGGGATCTACTCCTCTAATGAATTCCTCACCCGAACCAACCTGATGAAGGCCTATCTCTTCCCCGAGTACGACACACCAATCAAGGCAGGCAAGAGGGTTGCCGTGATCGGTGGCGGAAACGTGGCTATGGACGCCGCCAGGTGTGCTCTCAGGCTTGGCGCTGGCAAGGTCTACATTGTATATCGGCGCTCCCGAGCCGAGATGCCAGCGCGGTTGGAGGAGATCGAGAACGCCGAGGAGGAAGGCGTCATCTTCAAGCTGCTCACGAACCCGGTGAGGTTCCTGGGCAATGACCAGGGCTGGGTCACCGCTATGGAATGTGTTGAGATGGAGCTTGGTGAGCCCGATGAAAGTGGGCGCCGCCGCCCTGTCACCAAGGAGGGCAGCGAGTTTACCATGGAGGTCGACACCGTGGTCGTGGCTTTGGGCACCACACCCAACCCCCTGGTGCCCACTACTACCAAAGGTCTGGATACCACCAAGAAAGGCACGGTTGTTGCCGATGAGGAAACGGGCGAGACCACCAAGCCCGGCGTTTGGGCCGGCGGAGACATAGTTACCGGCGCCGCCACGGTGATCAGCGCCATGGGCGCAGCCAAGAGGGCTGCCGCCTCTATCGACACCTACCTCAGGGGTCAATGACTGCTTGACACGGACCCTGTCCCCCGGTAAACTATAATCCTATATGCGCATATAAGCAAACAGCTCGAGGTTTGACTATGCGTGAGTTGGTTAGAGCCTTCAAGGCCCTGTCGGACGAGACCAGGCTGAGGATCCTGAACCTGCTCCTGGAGAGGGAGTGCTGCGTCTGCGAGGTGATGCAGGCGCTGGACATCTCCCAGACCAGGGCTTCGCGTAACCTGAGTGCCTTGTACGACGCCGGTTTCCTCAAGCTGAGGAAGGACGGCCTGTGGTCTCTGTACTCGATAGATCGAGAGGGAATGGGAGAACACTTCTCCGATCTGGTCGAGGCTGTGAGGAAAGCGCTGGAGGGCAATGAGGCGGTGACCCTGGACAGGGAGCGCCTCAAGAAAGCTGAGCGCGTCGGGCCTGGCTGCGTCCGCAGACGATGAAGTAACGCTTCTTTTTTTTGCATGACATATATGCGTTAGTGCGCATTTAGGGGAGAAGCTAAGAGCATGGAGACTTTTGTTGAGCTTCTGCATGGCGGCGTTGACGGCCTGCTGGAATACCTATCTGCCCATGTACTCACCTGCCTGGTGCCCGCCTTCTTCATAGCCGGCGCCATCGCCGTATTCATATCTCAGGCGGCGGTTCTCAAGTACTTTGGCCCCCAGGCGAAGAGAGTGCTGTCCTACAGCGTGGCCTCGGTATCGGGATCGATTCTGGCAGTATGCTCCTGCACTGTACTCCCCCTCTTCGGCGGTATCTATACGAGAGGCGCCGGGCTGGGGCCTGCCGTCGCGGTCCTCTATTCCGGCCCTGCAATCAATGTCCTCGCCATTGTCTACTCGGCCAGGCTACTGGGATACGACATGGGGGCTGCCCGTGCCATTGGTGCTATTGCCTTCGCCGCCGGCATCGGCCTCATCATGGCCTCTATCTACCGAAAAGAGGAGGCTCAAAAGGACTCAGAGGCCTTCGCCATGCTGGGCGCTGATCCAGAGGGCACGAGCCTGTGGCAGCAGGGGGTCTTCTTCGGCACGCTGGTGGGCATCCTGGTCTCGGCTGCCTCCAAGAACTGGATTGCCACCGGCATCCTGCTGCTCATTCTGGCCATCATCCTGTGGCGCTGGTTTACGAAGGGCGAGCTGAAGCTATGGATGAAGGAGACTCTCCATTTCGTTAGGCTTATCGCTCCCTGGCTCTTGGTCGGAGTATTCGCAGCCGGCATCATCGCCGTTGCCGTTCCGGAGTCTGTGGTTACGTCGTATGTGGGCGGTAACAGGCTGCTGGCCAACTTCATTGCCTCTTTCCTGGGCTCATTGATGTATTTCGCTACTCTCACCGAGGTCCCCATCATCAGGGCCTTCATGGACCTGGGCATGGGAAAGGGCCCTGCACTGGCGCTTCTCCTGGCAGGGCCTGCCCTCTCCCTGCCCAACATGCTGGTCATCCGCAGCATCCTGGGAACCAAGAAGACTTTAACCTATGTTGCCCTGGTGGTCGTCATGGCCACCTTCTCAGGATATATATTTGGACTGGTAACACAATAAACCAAAGAGGAGGAGAAGAGATGAAAATCAAGGTTCTCGGGCCTGGATGTGCCAGGTGTCACCAGGTAGAGCAAACAACCAGGGAAGTGGTAAAGGAGCTTGGGATTGATGCCAACATCGAAGAGGTCAAGGACATCAAGAAGATAATGGAATACCCTGTCCTTACCACTCCGGGTCTTGTGGTGAACGAGGAGCTGGTCTGCTCCGGGCGTATCCCCACCAAGGCAGAGGTGACACGGTTTATTATCAATGCTCAGGATAAAGAGGAAAAGTCTAAGAAGTAGAGAGCCAGATCCCCTCGAAGTACCGGAGGAAAGGAGGCGCTTTTCATGGAAGAAAAGAAGCCAACCCTGGAGCAGGTCTTGCAAATGATGGCGGAGAACCTGGGCGAGGAGCCCAGGCCCATGGTGCTCATGTCCAAGGTCCTTCCCGGGTGGATACCCAGGCAGGCCCAGGAGCGCAAGTTTGTCTTCGACCTGCCCAACATCCCGGCTAAATACAAGCACCTGATTATGATCGCAGTGGCAGCCGCTGTTTCCAGTCACCTGTGCACCGAGACCTTCATCAAAATTGCGAAGCGTTCTGGCGTGGGCAAGGAGGAGATAGGAGAGGCCATCATAGCGGCGCGCTTTGCCCTGGCCTCCACAGTCTTTGCCGCAGCTACGGAAGGACTGGAATACCTGACAAGAGAAAAGGAGGGAGCTGGATGAAAACAGTGCTCTTCGTCTGTGTTCATAATTCTGGCCGCAGCCAGATGGCCGAGGCTTTTTTCAACTGGCTCGCCAGAGGAAAGGCAAAGGCTATTTCGGCAGGCACTGACCCTGCTGATGCTGTTGACTCCACAGTGATCGAAGCCATGCGAGAAGTGGGCGTAGACATAAGCAATAACATCGCGAAAGCGCTCACTCGAGAGATGATGGAGCGGGCAGACAAAGTGGTGACGATGGGATGCGGGGTGGAGGGGGTATGCCCCGCAGGTTTTGTGGAGACCGAGGACTGGGAGCTGGAAGACCCAAAAGGCAAAACGATTGAGAAGGTCAGGGAGATAAGGGACGATATAAGAGCGAGGGTACTGAAGATGTTAGAAGGGCTGGAGTCTTGATAGGCAGGTTTCTGAAATCAAGACTCCGACCTCAAAGTAGGAATACAACATGAGTGGCACAGATCCAAGGGCTGCAATCCGCAGGCTGTCAATCTTGGACCGTTTCCTCACGCTCTGGATATTCCTGGCAATGGGTTTGGGGGTTGGCCTGGGGTACTTCGTCACTGGGACGGCCGATTTCATTGACCGCTTTCAGGTGGGCACGACTTCTATCCCGATAGCTATCGGGCTCATACTGATGATGTATCCACCGCTCGCCAAGGTAAGATACGAAGAGCTAGGCAGGGTATTCCGCAACTGGCGGGTGCTGGGGCTTTCCCTGGTGCAGAACTGGCTTATCGGCCCCGTGCTCATGTTCTTCCTGGCTATCATCTTCCTGCGAGCCTATCCCGAATACATGACAGGACTGATCCTGATCGGCCTCGCCCGCTGTATCGCCATGGTCATTGTGTGGAATGAGCTGGCCAAGGGAGACACCGAGTATGCCGCCGGGCTGGTAGCCTTCAACTCTATATTCCAGATATTTTTCTTCTCCATATACGCCTACATCTTCATAACAGTGATGCCGGGATGGTTCGGGCTGGAGGGTGCGGCGGTAGACATCACTATCGGCCAGATTGCCCAGAGTGTGTTCATCTACCTGGGCATACCTTTCTTCGGGGGCATGATCACGCGCTTTACACTTATTAAGGCCAAGGGCCGGGAATGGTACGAGGGTAAGTTCATCCCCAGGATCAGCCCCATCACGTTGATTGCTCTCCTCTTCACCATTGTGGTCATGTTCTCACTAAAGGGCGAAGTCATCGTCCAGCTGCCTCTCGATGTAATTCGCATCGCCATCCCGCTGCTAATCTACTTCGTGGTCATGTTCTTCATCTCATTCTACATGGGTAAGAAGATTGGGGCTGACTACGCTAAGACAACGACCATCGCGTTCACTGCGGCTAGCAACAACTTCGAGCTGGCCATAGCCGTAGCTATAGCGGTGTTTGGCATCGGCTCCGGGGTGGCCTTCGCTGCGGTAATCGGGCCTTTGGTGGAGGTGCCGGTGCTCATCAGCCTGGTAAACGTGGCTCTGTACTTTCGGAGGAGGTATTTCGCAGCAGGGTCAAGTGCGTGAGCGGATTTCTACTTGCTCCCGAAACCTCTTAAGTTTTCGCTGATGGCGTGGGGAGCTCCTGGCTGCCCTCGGTAAACTCCGCCTCGCCGCTCTCTCCATCCGTCGTGGGGTAGGATGGGGAAGAATCCCTAACACCAGAAGGCCATGCGTTTTTCACATATTGATATTTACTCGTCGCAAGTGAACCAAGTCCGCGGTTCAATGAGTAAGCGGCAGCAGTCAAATGTAGGCTTTTCGTTTGGATAAGCGAATTAAGAGCTCTTTTTAGTGATGTTACTCTTGAGGTAGTGTGTTTATAGACTTGGTAAGTACCTTCTCCCAATTCCTCGGGCGTCATCTGCTTAGGCCTGAATACGGGCTCCTCGAAATCGTAATGCCTCCAATCAGCAGGATAATTGGTGCGCAATAACCTTCCTTCAGATCTCATTCTGTTGTATAATCTGGTTCCTGGAATGGGAGTTAAGATTGTGAATGAGGCTGAATCGATCTTCGAATCCAGGATGAATTCTATCGTTCTCTGAAACACATCTTTCCTATCCCCATCACCACCCAAAATGAATGCCCCATGGACCCCGATGCCATGGTCATGTATTTTCTTGATTACCTCTTTATAGTTGGTTACACCTACCTTCAAGTTTCTAACTTTACGCATACCTTCGAGTGTTTCTTCAACTACAGATTCAAAACCGATGTGTACTGCCAAACAACCTGATTTTTGGGCCCACTTCAATACTTCTGAGTTACTTGCAAAATCAATTCCTACTTGAGAAGCCCACCGCTTATTCAATCCTCTCTCTTTCATCCCTCGGAACAATTGAATTGCCCTTTCCTCCGCCTTTTTCCCGTAATTTAGAATGTTATCATCTGAAAAAAAGAACTCCTTGCAATTCAGAGCTTCTATTTCATCCAGTACCTCTCCCACAGGTCTTTGTCTATACGTTCGACCATGAAAAGTGGTTACAGAACAAAACTCACAATCCATAGAGCAACCTCTAGCTGTTTGCACAGAGGCTTTAACTCTATATCTATCGGAATAGAGGTCATTTCTGGGTCTAGCAAGATTTTCTAAAGAAATACGCTCCCCTCTATAAAACATTTTCAATTTATTACTTTCGAAATCACGGAGTAGAGTTTGCCAAACAGATTCCGCCTCACCTATGACAATAGAATCAACAAATCGTATCGCTTCATCATACATCATAGAGGCATGAATGCCGCCCATCACCGTCTTGATGCCTTTTCGCCTGTACTGTTCAGATACTTCATACGCTCTGGGAGCATTCCAGGTCATAGCAGTTATGCCTACCAGGTCAGCCTCCTCAAAGGATATCGGCTCAATATTCTCATCAATTATCTTGATATCCCAATCAGAGGGGGTCAATGCGGCCAAATAGGCTAAACTTGGGGGTGCGTAAGTGAAATTACGGACCTTTATCGCATTTAGCTTGGCTTCATCACTGGGATTAATTAATAGCAATTTCTTAGCCACTATTCCTTTCCCCTTTACCAGCAATGGAAGGCTGAAAAAGGCCACCTTTGGAATCGGATCAACCAGCTACCGCAGAGAGTTCTCGCTCCTCCGGAGTTCCTCGCTTCCTTAGACAAACTCTGCCTCGGAGCGCTCTCCATCCGTGATCCGGTGGGATAGGTAAGGGTCCCTAATCCCAGAAGGCAATCCCTTTTTCATCTGTTCATACTTCTTCATCCAAAACGAACGATATCCGCGATTTACTT